>JBHLKB010000147.1:0-6311 GCA_048887205.1 Candidatus Hodarchaeota archaeon | reverse complement strand
TTAATAGTTGAAGAGGCACACCAATTTTGTCCCGAAGCTGCCCATTCGAAAGCGATATCAAAACCAATTATAGAAACAATAGCAAGAGAAGGAAGAAAATTCATGGCTTGCCTATGTTTAATAAGCCAACGACCAAAAAAATTGAGTACTACTACTCTCTCTCAATGTAATTCTAAATTAGTTTTAAATATAAAAAATCCATATGATTTAAAACATCTAATGGACAGCTCAGAGGCAATAACTAAAGAGTATGCTAGTATGATTTCAAGCTTGGGCGTGGGAGAAATGTTATTAATGGGAAATGCTGTGAATTATCCTGTATTCATTGATGTTAGGGAGAGAAAATATAAATCAAAAGTTGAAGAGATTACTTTAGCCCAATTGTGCTTGAATTGGCAAAATAAGGAATTAAAATAAATCTGTAATTACTCCCTCTCTGATAGATTGATTATTTTTATTAAGAACAAGCATTTTTTTATTTTTTGAAACTCTAAAGACATGACAAATGTTCATACTTTCTAATTTCATGAAAATTTCTTCTAATATCAATGAATTCACATAAGGAAATTCCTTTTTTAGTAGTTCTTCAAGCCTTTTATCTAAAATTTCGCCCTTATTTTTAATTAAAATATCTATAATAGAATTTACAATTGGTTTCTGATTCCAACGATGAGATTCGATAATTTTTCACCTGTTATAGAAATTAAGAAATAGAGATTGATTATATAAAATGCCTATCATCTAATTAATTTTTCGAATTTCAAACAAACAATCGATCTTCTTTGGATTCTTCTATTCTTCTTGTTTTCAACTTTTCACCAAATTTTTCATACCAATTAAGTACCTCTTTAGTTAATGTAGGATTAATTAATTTTCTTGCTTCTTTAAAATGCTCTATAGAAACTTTTCTTGCTCTTATATTTTCTCTTAACGCTATCATAGCTGCTTCGCGGCACCATGTTTCAATATCTGCACCAGAGAATCCATCAATCATATTATTTAAATCTTCTAATTTAATATTGCTCGTTAACGGCATGTCTTTTGTAAATATTTTTAGAATTTCAAATCTTCCCATTTCTTCTGGAGCGGGAACTAGCAATATTCTATCAATCCTGCCGGGTCTTATTAATGCGGGATCCAAGATATCAGGACGATTAGTTGCTGCAATTACGACAATATCCTTCATGACTTCTAAACCATCTAACTCTGTTAAAAATTGAGATAAAACTTTTTCTGATACACCAGAATCTGATGTATGTCTACCTCTACTTGGTGCGATTGAATCAAATTCATCAAAAAAGATAATGCAAGGAGAAGCCATTTTAGCTTTACGAAACACTTCTCTTATCGCTTTCTCCGATTCACCAACCCATTTTGATAAGAGTTCTGGACCTTTAATAGATATAAAATTTGCTTTACTTTCGGTTGCCACTGCTCTTGCTAACAACGTTTTACCACATCCAGGAGGTCCATATAAGAGAATACCCTTGGGAGGGGTTATTCCCATGCGATTGAAAATTTTAGGATGTGATAATGGCCATTCTACACTTTCAATTAACTTCTGTTTTAAATCATCCAAACCACCTACTTGATCCCATGTAACATTTGGAACTTCAACAAATACTTCTCTTATTCCAGAAGGTAATATTTCTTTTAATGCTTCTTCAAAATCCTCTTTAGTAACTTCTATCTGTTCTAATAGTTCTGGATCTATTATTTCAGATTCTAAATCAATTTTTGGTAGATAACGTCGTAAAGCTGACATTGCTGCTTCTCTAGAAACCGCTGAAATGTCTGCTCCTACAAATCCATGGGTTATTTGTGAAAATTCCTTTATAGATATCTTTTTATCAAGAGGCATATTTCGCGTATGTATCTGAAAAATTTCTCTCCTACCTTTTTCATTTGGTACTTTTATTTCAATTTCACGGTCAAATCTTCCTGGACGTCTTAACGCCGGATCTAAGCTATTAGGTCTATTAGTTGCCCCTATGACAATCACTTTTCCTCTACCATGTAATCCATCCATTAAAGCCAATAACTGTGCAACAACTCTACGCTCAACTTCTCCAGTAACAGTTTCTCTCTTTGGGGCGATAGCATCAATTTCATCTATAAAAATAATTGAAGGGCTCTTTTCTTCAGCTTCAATAAAAAGCTTCCGCAGTTTTTTTTCAGATTCGCCATAAAATTTACTCATAATTTCCGGGCCATTTATTGAAATGAAATGTGCTTCACTTTCATTTGCTACAGCTCTAGCTAATAAGGTTTTTCCACAACCAGGTGGTCCCCTAAGTAAAACCCCTTTAGGCGGATCAATTCCTAAACGTTTAAATAAAGAAGGATGCCTTAAAGGTAATTCTACCATTTCTCTAACACGTTGGATTTCTCTATCCAATCCACCAACATCTTCATAGGTTATATAATTGAGCCCTCTTTCTGCCTCTTCAACGATTCTATCACTTATATTGAGCAAAGTATCTTTAGTAATAACGCAAATACCATTAGGTCTAACATTTATAACTTTAAATGTGATCTCTCTACTAATACCAATAGAAATATATATATAGTCGTCAATCGTTATTGGATAATTATTTAGTTTCCTTTTTACAAAACTCTCAAGTCGAGGTTCGATCTTAATCGAAAAATTTGAAGGAGCTAAAACAACATTTTGGGCAACTTCGGCTTTAACTTTTCGAATTTCAATTGTATCATCAATTCTAGTTCCAGTATTTTTCTGCACTCTTGAGTCTACACGTACAATCCCTAAACCATTATCCTGAGGATAACTTGGCCATGCGATCCCAGCACTCTCTTTTTTCCCATATATAGATATAACGTCACCAGTTTGAATTTTTAACATTTCCATTGTTTTTGGATCAAGTCTTATGATATTACGCCCTATATCCCTTTTTTTTGCCTTTTGAACACGCAAAGTTACGCTAGGTATATTCTCATCTTTTTTATCTTCTCTCTCCTTTCTATTATTACCTTCCGATGACATGTTGTCTCGATTTTAACAATATTTTAATTTTCTAATATTAAGAAATAATAATTTCGTAAAAGTTTTTGCTTTTATCTTTTAAATAAGAAATTTAATTTTACTTAATAAAATCATCTAATGAAACTTGGATTTTTGAGCTATCTACTTTTCTTAGCCGAGTTAACGCATTTTCTACCCTCTGCTTTGAAAAATTATGTTGCTCTATCAGTAAATCTTCTAGTTTTTCAAAATTGATCTTTTTCGGTTTTGGTATTTTTTAATCTTTTTTTAAATAAGGATTTATAAAGATTTCTCTAATCTGGGTCACTAATTCCAAATCTATGAAGATCTCCTTTCCCCCAACCTTAACTTGATTCTCTAGTATCTTTTCTATATTGTCATATTTTCTAATCAAATCCAATGCTGTTTTTTGGCCAATACCTTTAATACCTGGAAAAAAATCTGTTCCAATTAATATTCCCATATCAATCAGCTGCTCTCGAGTTATTCTAAGGTTATTTAAAAACTTATTTAACGATATGTATTCTATGTCCAATGTTACTGTAGTATCTCTCATCTTTTTACTTCGACTAATAGCGAAATTTCGAATTAATCGTTCTCCGCCAAACAGCAAAGTATCATAATCCTGAGAAGCACATGCCCAAGCATCACCAACTTCTACTAAATACGCAGATTGAGCTTCTCCTTCAGAGCTAGCTTGAACTATAGGTATTCCCATGTACTCAATCAATTTTTTACTCTCCTCTATCATATTAGAGTCAAGTTTTGAAGTTAGTTGTGCGAATTTCTTAGCCTCTCTGAAATCTTCAGCATCTTGAGCTTTAACCATTTTCTCCCTTGCTACCTCTTTTATCTTTTTTCTTTCTCTAATAGTATCTAATTTCAGATCCGATGGAATACCATCAAATACATAAATAGGATTAACATTATGCTCTAAAAAGTTTATAGTTCTGTAAAAAAGTCCAGAAAGATGAGATGTTATATTTCCTTGAAAGTCCTTAAGAGGAGTTCCATCTCTTTGACGTATTATTGCTAAAAACTGATAAATTGTATTAAATGCATCTATTGCTATACTTTTTTTAAAAAGATTTTCAAAAGTTATTGTTCTTTTAACTTCTTTTATTAGTTCATTTATTTTTACGCCCATACGTAATATAATCCGTGTTTTCTACTTCTTCAATAATTATTTGTGATACAATTTATATAATTCCCACTAATATATTAGATTATTTTTTGGTCGTCTTTTCAATTTTGATCCACAGATTTCACATATTTTATTTAGATGTTCAGCACTATGAATATTTTTACAATGAGGACAATAAATCTCCCAGATTATCTTCGATTCAATCCCAGCTTTATATAATGACGAAAAAGGGATCTTTAAATCAGAACATACATTTTCAATCGAATAATCATTCGAATAAATCTTTACAAACTCATTTTTGTTTTCTATCAATTCAAATGTTAATGCTATCAATTCCTTATCAGCATCTGATAAAGCATTGAAATCTCCTGTTTTTTTGGATACTTCAATTATCTTGTCAATAAATTTACTTTTAGGAGATTTAATCCTTAATTTTCTAGTCTCAATTGCAGCATTAATTTTATTTAAAATATTTCTATTCCTATTAATATATTTACTAATTTTTATTTCCTCAATAATAGAAGGTGTTGTATAAATAATTCCTTCGATTATATTAAAATCAATTCCAGTAAGGAAAATGTTAGTATCAAAAACATAAATTAAAGGCTTGATTTTCATATCACTATTCTTCAGGAGAATCATCAAGAGGCACTCTTCTTACTGTGCCTATAATTTTCTTTCTTAAACGTGTATAATAACTTTTACTAAAACGAATAAATTTATTTTGAGAGTTTGCTTTACGAATTCGAATTTTAGTATTAGGAGTAATTCTTTTAATTATTTTTTGTCCATCTATTACAATTTTAGCGTCTAATCGAGGTCTTAGGAGCTGAATCTCTATTTCGGAATCTATAGGTATAATTATTGGCTTTAAACCGGATCCAGCAAAACTATTTAATGGAGTTATTTGCATGATGTCCATAACAGGATTTACTATTGCACCACCTGCACTTAAATTGTATGCTGTAGAACCTGTAGAGGTTGAGATAATAACTCCATCTAAATAACTCCGATTTAAGAAAGTCCCATTAATTTTAATAGATACTTGTAAGACTTTCGAACTCTTAGAAGATACAATTAGAACTTCATTTAATGCATTACTCAACCTCACTTCATCAGAGTTTTTAACAATATAAGCAGTTATTTTTGAACAACTTTCTAATTCATAATGTCCGTTTAAGGTTCGGGTTAAATCTCTAAAAATCGTTCTTTCATTCGATTCATCTAAGAAACCTATTGACCCAACATTAACACCCAAAATAGGTGGAGGATTTCTTTGAGATAATCCATTAGCAACTCTTAATATCGAACCATCTCCCCCAATAATTACAATGAACTTTATATTTTCAGCAGTCATTTCACTTAAATCCATACCATTATGAGGAAAAATTTTTGGAGCTATTCTTGTTTCCAAATAAACAACTTCACCTTTTTGGACTAAAAACTCAAAAATTCTTCTTGTTAATTTAATAGCTCTTTCTGAATCCAGTCTGCAAGCTAATGCAATTGGTTTTTTCTCCATATCCCTCAAAGTTATCTTAAAGAATTATTATTCCATTTTTACTATGATTTAAAAAAATAATACATAATTGAAAAATAAAATTACTGTTTTTAGAAATTTCTAGACCTAATTAATTGCTGAATACACGATTTATTAGAGTTTTTCCTGCTAATTGCCAATATTCTACTTGAGTATTTGATATTTTGTCTGGATTAGCTTGAAGATCCTTTAGTTTTTTTTTTAAATCTTCATCTTGCGGCCAATCTACATCCATTGATTCATATGACTCTAAATCCATTATATTGATTGAAAGATCCTCTATGAAATTGATTTGTGCATTACCTTTGTTAATTTCGGGGATATCAACCATTGATCCACTGGGAAACGTTAATGAACGCTTATTGTTATCAAACATGCCAACACATACAACTCTTACTTTAGCATGACCATGTTTCCCACTTTTTGATCTTTCAGTGCTTTTAATTTGGCATGGTTCTTCATCAACCATAATGTATTGACCAGCTTTCAATTTTTGTATCTCTGTTCTTCTAATAGACAATTCCTTTTACACCTTAGCTTATTTAATTTTTATCCACAATATTTTTAATTTTGACATTTCTTTTAATTTATGATATATTATATTTTTTCAAAAAAAAATATTA
>JBHLKB010000146.1:0-6336 GCA_048887205.1 Candidatus Hodarchaeota archaeon | reverse complement strand
GAATTAATACCTATATCAGGGGATAATGGCATTTTTATTTTAAAGAGCTCTGGATTAGGGAAATAATCATTTAAATAGTCACCATATGAGTAAAAATCATAAGTATCAGATCCTGCATTTGATGTCCATCCTTCACCAGTATATTCATCAAAACATTCATATTTCCAAAGTACATCTGACATCTGATTAATATCCATATTAAATGGGAAGATCGTAGTATTAAATACTCTAAATACTTCCATTTCTCCGGCTCCAGTAAAAAGGAGATCAAGTAAACCTTGAGAAAAATTTGATAAATCTAGATCATCTATATCTCCATCAAGCATCTCTGATAGCATATCAAGGAGAGCTGTAGGATCATCCACTTGATCCAATAAATCTTGCCAAAAGTCCTCATCAAATGGATAAGGAGGTTTAATTAATAGCGGATCTTCATCCTCAGTAAATTCTTTCTGTCTACTTGGAAAGGGTCTTTGAGAGCCAAAGAGAAAACTAATTAAAGTTACTGAAAAAGCAAACATACCAATTAAAATTATTATAACTAAAGCTATTGCTAGGATTCTCTTTTTATTAATGGTAGTACCTAGTAATTCCTCTCTTAATTCTGGCATATTTAATTAAGAATAATCTTTTTAATAACCAAATAGAATTTAGAATATTAATCAAAATTATTATTTATATAATTTTCCACATATTTTTTTTAATTTTTATATTTTTTAAAAAATATTTTAAGAAGACGGTTTATATTGATTTTACTGAAAATAAATTCTTAATTTTTGTGAATAAATAAGTCTCAAATTATTTAGAAAAAGGATTAAATAATTTATAAAGGATTAAAAAAGAAATTTTGAAAACTTTAAAATTCAAATCCACATTTAGTACAAACGAATTTTTTTGCGTATATAGGTTTTGGTATATAACTAAGTATTCGTGATTTATCTTCAACTTCTTTTACCGCAAATCCAGATGCACCACAATTAGGACAAAGTCTTCTCCCAGTTCCCATCTGCACAGATGGACTTGGAGTCGATGTTGTAGCAGGCGTTAAAGAAGGAACAGTACCATAGCTGGCTGTTTGATTTTTTATTCCTTGCGCTAAGCTAGAAGGCATAACTGCCTTAGGTTCTTTTAATTCTTCAATACGTTTTTCTTTATATAAGATTTCTTCTTGTAATTTTGCAATTTGTGCTTGCATTGGTCCAATTTGTTGTTGTAACATAGAATTGTGTTGCTGTAATTCTTGAACTTGTTGCTGTAATCCTGGAAGATGTGCTTGTAGTTGAGCACATTCGTCAGTTAATTGTTTGACTTGTTGCTGATAAGCTTCATTTGAGGATTGAAGAGAATTCAATTGATTATTTAAACGATTTACTTGACTTTCTTTTTCTCGAAGTTGAGCACTTAACAAGGAATTTTGAGAACTAAATTCATTAATCTTCGCTTGTAATTGGCTAATACTTGAATTTTTTTCTTGGAGTTGGATCATTACTGAATCATAGTCTTCCCATGGAGGTCCTATTTGGATTGAAGGAGTAGATTCGATAATTGGTGGAGTGATTTGTTCCGTCATAGGGGGCGGAGATGGGGGCTGTAAGGTTGGGGGTGGTGTCATAGGAGGTGGAGTTGAAGGTGGGGGCATTGATGGAGGGGGCGCAAAGGGTGTCACAGAAGGAGGGGGCATTGAAGGTGTAGTAATTTCTTTTTTTTCCTTTTTCTTTTCATCATCATTTCTCTCATATTCATATGACATATAAATCTCCTTATATTTACGTTAAATAAAAAATAATTTCTATAATTTAATAGGAATAATTATGATTATAGCATAAATGTAAATATAAAAGTGTTTGTATGTTTAATCTTAAAAACAATTCCAATATGAACTTAATTTATCCTTCAAGGCAGGAATAAGTCTGTTATTAAAATAATCAAGCAATTTTGGTCTAGAAGCTCTTAATTCTTCTTGTTCTAAGTTATTCTCCTCATCATTAAGGACTTTTAAACAATTGTAAACAGCTCGAGCGTGTTTATCTAATTGATATCCACCTTCTAATGTTATGAGAATTCTATCCTTTGCATATTTCTGTGCGATTGTTTTAATTTTTGCCAAATATTTTGCAGGTGATTGGTAGGTCCAATTCAAATCAGCTAATTCATCTGTCCAATGAGTATCAAAACCAGCAGAAATTAAGATAAATTCTGGCTTAAATTCGTCACATATAGGTGCTATTATTTCATCAAAGTATATTGGGATTACATCATCAGCAGTACCAGCGGGCATTGGATAATTGATAATTTTACCAGCTCCTTTTCCTGTGCCAATTTCATCATAGTTTCCACTCCCAGGATAGAAATGACCATATTGATGAGAATTAAACATAACTACTTCACCAAATTCTGAGTTAGAACCTTGATAGAAAATGTCTTGGGTACCATTCCCATGATGACAATCCCAATCAACTATAATTACTTTTCTAATTCCTTTTTCTCTAAAAAGATATTCAGCAGCAACAGCAATATTATTAAAAATACAAAATCCAGCAAATTTATAAGAATTAGAATGGTGTCCAGGTGGTCTTACTAAAGCAAACGCATTCTTTATATTTTCATTCAAAATCTCATCAACAGCTTGTAGATTACCACCAACTGAGTATAAGGATGCTTCGTATGTTTTAGGAGATGCTACAGTATCCCAATCTATAGCTTGAAGACGATTCGTTTTTACACTTAGTTCACAAATCTCTTGAATCTCTTTTATTAATATTTCCTCATGAACATATCTTATTTGATCCAAAGTCGCTTTTCTCGGTTCGATGATTTTAAAGCTTGGATCTTCAAGTAAATTCTTTTCTTTTAAAAAATCCATAATTGTAATTAATCTATGATGGCTCTCTGGATGATCTCCAACATTATGTTCTAAATAAATCGGATCATAGACTATCCCTGTTGGCATAATGTTATAGCTCTATCTTTTTATTTTTAATAATTTAGATTAGATTATTTTATTATCTACATATAAACTTAAAAAAGTTTCTTCATAGAAATAATTATATATGGACAAGACCAAGAAACATACGTTAAAAATCATAATAATTGGAGAACCAGCAGTTGGTAAAACAAGTTTAGTTAAAAAGTTTGTTTCCGGGAAATTTATAAAAGATTATCGAGCAAGTATTGGTACTAATATTTTTATTAAAAAAATTAAAATAGAAAATGATATAGATACAACAATACAGCTTTGGGATATCGCGGGACAAGAGCGGTGGATAAAAATGAGACGGCCATACTATGCAGGAGCTAGGGGAGTTCTTATTGTAGGGGATTTAACGAGGAAAAATACATTTGATCAAATTGAGAAATTCTGGGTTCCTGATGTAAAGCAATTTTGCGACATTACCCCTATTATTTTACTTGCTAATAAGAATGATTTGAAAAGGGAACTAAGTGAAGTAGAGGTCAATTCTTTAGGAGATAAAATTAATGCGATATCAATTGTTTATACGTCGGCAAAAACAGGTGAAAATGTCGATCTAGCATTTAAAATTATCTCTGAACAAGCAATAAAAACATTCTATTAAAAATTGTTCAATTTTTAAGCTAATGGGAATAAAAATTAGATTTATTCCATATTATTTGTAAATTTAATTTGATTACTCTTTGGCTCATATAGAGTGCCTTCTTTAATCAGTTCTTCTAATGCACTTTCTATGAATTTTTTATCTAGACTCTCTTCTAACTCTAAAATTTGAATAACATTTGATTTTTCGAGAGCTCTCCAACTATTTTCTTCAAAAATTTCTTTTAATTTATTCATTAGTGTTTCTAGTCTGTTTAAGCTGCTTCTAGACTGCCCGACAAAAATCCTATCCATATCAATTTTGCCACTTGTCTCATCATATCCTGTATCTTTAAGATATCTCTTGAATAATTTTATGATTTCTTCGACATCCTCCTTGAGGACTTTATCTCTTAAAGCCATTTTGGCATAAGCCTCACCTAGCCTAACGAGAGCATCTAAATTTCTTGCTAAAATTGAGATTATTGCATCTTCACTGTCATATTGTCCTCTTAATTCAAGGTAAAATGCCTTGATTTTTTCTTTAGCCTCATCAGTTAATACAGGATAATATGTTCTTCTTGCGTGTTTAATATATTTTTTCAGAAGATCTCTCGAAATAGGGGCTAAAGAATCATCGCTTTCTTCAGGTATATCTTCTGGTCGCGTCATCGAATTTTTTAAAATAAATTCAGCCATTTGTGCATCATCAGCAGGATTAGGTTTATCAACGACTACAAAAATTAAATCGAAGCGAGATAAAAGAGAAGCAGGTAGTCTAATATTCTGAGTAGGCGTTTTATATCTGTCATATCTTCCAGAATAGGGATTAGCTGCCGCAATAATTGCTGTTTGGGCTTTTAATGTAGCAACAATTCCAGCTTTAGCAATACTTACGGTTTGTTGCTCCATTGCTTCGTGTAGAGCTGATCGATCTGCCGTATCCATTTTATCAAATTCATCTATCGCAGCAACACCCCCATTTGCCAGTACTACTACACCAGCTTCAAGATTCATTTGCCCTGTATCAGTATCTTTTATTACCGCAGCGGTTAAACCTACTGCTGTAGAACCCTTTCCAGAAGTGTACAATCCTCGGGGGGATACCTCTATGGCACTTTTCAAGATTTCCGATTTTCCAGTTCCTGGATCTCCGACAAATAATATGTGAATATCTCCTCTCTTATAACCTCCTCCTGGTTTTCTCTTCCTTGTCCCTGCAAACAAACTTAAAGCTGAAGCTAATTTTAGGTCATCTCTCCCATATATGTCTGGAGCGATTGATCGTGCAATTTTTTTTTGAACAAATGGTTCTTTGGATAATTCTTCAATTTTTTTCCTATCTTCTTTAGTGAGATCAATAGTATCATCAGTTTTATCTTCAGGATCTATAAAATTGATATCAAAATAAGTCTTAAATAATGTAGAATTATTACTTTTAGTTGATTGGGCTAAAACTGATTTAAAAATTCCCATTAATTTTACTCTATCTCCAGGTTTTACTGTATCAACTAAATCATACGTTAAAATTCCTTGAACTGCTCTAGGGATTCTTCCAGGAGGCAAATCTTCAGGAATTTCTTGAATCATAACACTTTGCCAATCAATAAATTCTGAATGTTTTGATAATAACCTAAAATCTGTTTGTGCTTTAGCTTTACATCGTTTATTCGTACAGAATTTAGGCCATCTTATTCGAGAGGTTAATTGAGGTATATCAAATTGAGCTCCACATAGATTACATATAAAGGTTGCTTTTTCTAGTTTGGGTCTAATAGTAGAACATCTAACTAATATCCCTTTAGACCAAACTAATGAACTAATATGTTTTGATCTTAATCCCCTTAAATGAATAAATAATGGACTTTTCTTATCTTTAGTCGTTATTCTTACAAAATAATCTTGATTAATTAGTTGGGCACCCTGAAATTTTAATAGATTCTTAAATGCTTCGAGTGCATCTTCAAGAATATCTTCTGGATCTTTTTTTAACATATCGGCAATATCAGGATCACTTGCTAAAAGATCTTCATAGAAAATAAGTAATATATTTTCACCTTTAGCGTAAATATCATTAATTTGATCTTGATATTTATATACTCCTGGGCTTTCTTGAAATGACCGATAAAAATCCTCAAAGCGTTGAATTTTATTAATCGGTTGACTAGGACTGGATAAAGGTGTTGTCATAAAAAATCACATTAAATTCATGTAATATATCTAATTATTATAATAGATTTTTAATCTATCCTATTAACGATTTGACTTTATTATTAGCTAAATAAATAATTATTAAAAGAGCAATATCTCGCTGGATTTAGTGAATTGCTATTAACCTAACTTTCCTTCAATTGTTGCAAGGTTTCACAAATAATAGGATCTTGACTCATTTCGCATCTGATTTTTAAAAGAGAAATTACTCTTTTTTTAATTTTTTCATTTTCATACTTCACCGTTCGCCCTAAAATTAAAGCAATAGAACGTTGAGTTTCCAAGGAACTTTCATCACTTAGATTTTGTAATAGTTTTGTTAATATCCGATTGAGCCCTACTTCTTGTATCATTTTTACAAAACTGTTAATAGTGCTAGTTCTTACTTCTTTTGATTCATCTTCTAATAATGTAACGATCTTATCAAATATCTCTTCAATTTGTTTACTGTAAATCCCTATTAATCCAGCTGAGGCTTCTCTAACCTTAGGATCGGTACTTTTTAAATTATTTTGTAAATTATTAAAAGGAATATGAGAACTGTTGACTTCTTTAATAGTCGATAAAATATT
>JBHLKB010000145.1:0-6357 GCA_048887205.1 Candidatus Hodarchaeota archaeon | reverse complement strand
GTTGGCGTAAAAAATGATTGTGACTGTGCCGTTTCCGACCTGATCCCACACACTCTGAGCGATACTTCCCGTCCAGGAGTAATTCGCAGTAGTAACGGTTCCATTATCTAATTGATACCATCTTTCATCTAAATTACCATCATTAAAGTTGATAGTTACTGGTGGAGGTGTAATGCCAAATAGATCATAATCAGACGGAGAAGTTAACGTAATAATGGGAGCATTTATATCTTTGTGGACTATTACAGAGTCGGAATTTTCAACTCCTGCTGTATCGTTAGCATAAAATGTGATTATAACAGTTCCATTAGGCCGGGATATCCATTCTGTTAGATCTATAGTTCCGTTATTCCAGAAAGTTTTATTAGTCCCTCCATCAAGATTATACCAAGTTTCATTTACCCCCAAGATTGGATCTCTTATCCATACACTATAGTTAGGTGGTGTGCTTCCAAAAAGTTGGTAATCTGTAGGCTCATATATCGTAATTAGTGGTGCTGCACTGAGTTTTGGTTCCAAGTTATGGTTCAGATTTTTTTGAGTCTTTGGTATCTCAAGAAATTGTGAAACAGTAGGAATTAATAATAAACATATTAGAATTATTGATAATTTCGATAATCTATTTCTATTTTTTTTTATCATTTCATGAATCACCGTAAAAATATAATAAATATGAGAAAATTTGTTTTTTTAAAATTTTGTTTTGATAATTTATTGTTAATAAATTGAAAAATTATGAATTTCTATTTAAGTAAGTAATATGTTCAATTAAATCTTAGTATATAACGCAGAGGATATTTATAATATTAATTATTTAATATTCTATTAATTTTTTGTAAATATATCCTCTAAAGTAGTTTTAAGTTGCTTAAGATTTTGCGTTCTGCTTATTTGTGTTCTAAAATTAGAAGAATTTTTTGTATTTTTGGTTAACCATATAGTATTTCTTTTTAATTCAATAAATTTCATTTCTTCATTACTAATTGGCTGTGAAATTCCATTAAGAAACTCATCAATTGATTCCTCATAAATCCTGATGTAATTTTTCACTAAATCATCATTTTTTTTTGAGAGTTTTTTTTTACCATTTGTAAAATATTCGTGTATTTGATTGAAAATTTCTGGATTCCCCATAGATTCCCTCCCAATCATCAATGCATCAACTTTTGTATAATCGATAAAGTGTTTAGCGCTCATAGGATTGATAATTTCTCCATTCCCTACTAATGGGATCGTTACTCTCTCTTTTAATCTTTTTACAGTGTCTAAATCTAATTTTCCTTCATTGTATTCGTTCTTAACAGTTCGAGCATGAATAATAGCAAAATCTATTCCAGAATCATTTATTATTTTTGCCATTTCTTTGATATTAACAGGTTCTTCATATCCAGTTCTAATTTTAAGAGATATTGGTTTAGTTGAATATTTTACTGCGATTTTAATTAATAAATTTAGAGTTTTTAATTCTTTCATTAAAAACCCACCTTCTTTTGCTCTAATTGCTCTTTTAGAGGGACAGCCTGCATTTAAATCTATAACATCAAATTTATAGCTTTCAAGATAATCTATTGTTTTTTTCAGAGCTTCTGGATCAGAACCAATTAGTTGTACACTGATAGGACGTTCCTCTTCAATTTTATATAAATCCTTCTCTGCTAACTTGGGAGTTTTTTCAATTCTTTTTGTGTATAACATTGGAACACTTACTAAACCTATCTTTTGGAACTTCCTACAAAATCTCCTATATGGCGCTGTCGTAACATTTAGCATTGGGGCTAAAATGTATCTGCTTTCCAAATTTAGTGTTCCTAATTTCATGACTTCTACACCTATTTCTTGATTCTAACTTACGATCTAAAATCATGAAGTTTTTTTATTAAATGAAATTAACTATAATTAAATAAATCTATTGAATATTATATCTAAAATGTCTAATTACATCAAAGAATTTAAGTTTGAAAAATCTCCTCTCAAAATAACATATACCGATAAAGATCCTCTAAATTTGAGCAATGAATTCATTTTTTTTCATAATAAAAGTAAATTTAGAAAAGAATTAACACGATTACAGTATTTAATTAAATCTTATACGAAAACACCATTAATTGCTACGGGGATAAGAGATGCTTTTTTAAAAGAGGAATACTCAGAAAAATATTTGATAGTTTTATTCACTACTTCAGAAATAACTAAAAAAATAAATGGAATTATTGAAGCACATTCTGATTTAGAACTAAAAACAGGTTGCTTTTATCTAGAAACAAACACAAACTATATGCTTCTCCTGTCAAAAGATATGGAAGGGCTAGTTTCAGGTGTTGACACAATTGAAACAATTTTAAAACAAATTTTAGTAGAATACATGCATCAAAAGAGATTTGATGATTACATAAAAATTTGCTCTTTTGAATTATTTGATTGTACTAAAACACTCTAATATTTAACCTATAAATCAATTTAGGATAATTAAAAAGAGAAATTAATTATACAATATATTTCCAAGGTCTTTGCCTTTTTAATCTATAAGCTTTTGCAGCATATTCTTCAATCATTCTATGAGTGTTAAAAAATGCCGCTAAAGAGATAGCATTTTTTTGTTTGAAGATCCACTCATCATGATTCATATATGTTGGAATAATCTCATTTTCTAAGGTTTCATAGATTGCATTTGAATCAATGTCCCAATCATTTGAAACAGCTGGATCAGTGGGATTTGAATCATCGGGTCCAATACTCCAGCCCGCTAAAGGATTTTTTTTATAGCCCTCTAACCACCATCCATCTTGTACACTAAAATTTGGTACACCATTAAGTGAAGCTTTCATACCACTTGTACCACTAGCTTCACGATATCTATTAGGTGTGTTAAGCCATATATCTACTCCAGATATAAGTATGTGAGAAAGGTCCATATTGTAATTTTCTATCATTACGACTTTTACTCCATAATTATTATATAAGTATTCACCAGATTCATGAATCTTTTTAATGTAATCTTTTCCCATTTGATCTTTTGGATGAGCCTTTCCTGCAAAAATAAATTGAACATTGTTCTTGCATATTTTACCTAATCTGTCAATATCATGAAAAATAAGAATTGCCCGTTTATAAGTGGCAAAACGCCTAGCAAATCCGATCGTAATTAACTCCTCATCAAGCAAATTCCAGCTGTGACCTTTTTGATAATTAATGAGATTAAATTTATTTTCAATATGAGCATCAAATACATCTAAATCATCTAATTCAATAGCATTCTCAAGAATATAGGGATTTGACCTCCAATTTGGCCATTTTCGACCAAAAATCTTCCGGAACGGTTTTGAAATCCAGAAAGGCAAGTGTATCCCATTAGTAATATAATCAATTTCATATTGAGGGAACATATTTTTTGATATGTCTCTATGCTTTCGTGCTACAGCATTTCTATATCTAGAAAGTGCCATGCCTAAAAAAGTCATATTGAACTCACCATTATCATCAGCAAGTTTTCTAATTTCTTTTGACATTCTATTTTCAAAAACTTTATCAACCAAATCTTGCTTAAATCGATCATGACCTGCCGGTACAGGGGTATGGGTTGTAAATACAACCCTTTCTTTTACTTTCTCAATACTGCCTAATTCATTAAATAATTCTAATGTAGAAAAAGAACCGTGACCCTCATTAAGATGATATGTTTCAATATTATTATACCCCAATGATTTTAAAAGCTTGACACCTCCAATTCCTAATATTATCTCTTGAACTATTCTATTCCATCGGCTTGTGCTATCATATAATGAACCTGTCATCTTTTTCATCCAATCCTCATTACCTTCAACATCAGTAGTTAAAAGATAAATTGGAAGTACATGACCTGATTGACCTATTACTCTATATAACCAAGCACTTACATGAACATCTTTACTTTCAATTTTTATAGTAATTGGCTTTTCTACTTTATCAAACTCGTAATAAAAGTTCCAAGCAATTTCCTTTTCTTTTTGTTCTCCATATTCATTGAAGAATTGATAAAAGTACCCAGAACTGTAACATAGGCAGATACCAACCATCGGTATCTCTAAATCTGCAGCAGACCTCACTGTATCACCTGATAATACACCTAAGCCACCAGAGTAAGTAGGAATATTACTATCAATCGCAATCTCCATTGAGATATACGCTACACTAGTATTTGATTTTAAATCATCATCGATTTCCATTTTGTTTCACATTTTTAAAATAATTAAATTAATATTTCTAAAATTTTTAGAGTTTTATATTATATTTTTGAAAACCATAGTTAAAAATCTTCTTAATTAAAATCATTAAAAAAAGAGAAATAACTTAAACTATTTTAATAAAATTTTATCCTTAGAGTATTATATTTGATAATAAAAATTAACCAATTTTTCGAAAGGTTGAGTACTTTTAACAATTAATTCTAGTTGGAAAACCGCTTGAAGGATTAGCTACTATAAAAATTAAGGAATTAATAGGATCTTATGATGATATTCTAGCTTTAATAAAAAAGTATTTTTAGTTAAATTTTTGATTTTAAATTTATATATGTTTCTTCAAGTAGGTTAAGATATTCAATTAAAACTTTGTCTGCTTTAGATTTTTCATCATATAATCGGTTAACAACGTTTAAAAGATATTTTGGAAAAATAATATCAATATAAAATTCAGTCATGAGCGTGTAATATTCGATATTATTCTCCCCTTTGAATACTTTAATCAAATTTGTGTCCCATAATTTCTTTAACACCCTATAAATGTCACTTACCCCTTTACTTTTTAGCTTTTCAAAATCTTTCATGGTTACTATTGCTGTTCTTAATAAGCGTAATGTTTCATATACTTCCGGATCGACTAAA
Organism: Candidatus Hodarchaeota archaeon; assembly: GCA_048887205.1. Lineage (GTDB taxonomy): Archaea > Asgardarchaeota > Lokiarchaeia > Sigyniarchaeales > SOKP01 > Loki-b32. The sequence continues at coordinate 1,498 of JBHLKB010000145.1, read as the reverse complement.
CTATCAAGAAGTTTAACATTATCTTCTTCAGTTGGATGATAGTCCTTAAAGAATTTTTGAACTTCATTTTGATATTCTTCTACAAATCGGTCTGGTAAGCCATGACTCACAGGATCTTTAAATAATTTATCAGGAGGTACACGGAGCATAAAAATATCTTTTGTAAGAAAGATAAGCTCAGATGGAATTCCTTTAACCGACGCAACTTTGATTAATTCACTCTTAATTAGTTCAGCTAAAATTGCTTCTAAGTCAATAATAGCTTCCAATTCTCTATCTCGAATCCAAATAATTAATTCTGATTTAGTAATTACACCATAATCTCTTAGGATGTTGATGATTAACCTTTTTATGTCATCCTGATAATAATAGATAAGTTTTTGCTCATTATTAAGGGACGGATATACTGATAAACGCTGAAAAAGTGAGGGTATTATGTTTATGTATTCATTGTTTTCTAAATTTTGCATGATAATTCGTGCAATATTTGCCATCGCTCCCTCATACATATCAGGATCATCTTCCAAATTCAAAAATAAAATTACGTAGTAACTCAATTCTGGTCCAGTATAATACGATAATATATTTACAGCGCTATATGTTAAATTTATCACCCCCTTTTCACCGGTATACTCATGTGTAGCATATATTTGCATCAAAGTTTTTTCAGAAACGTCAAGATCTTCGGGATAATTTACTAAAAGTTCTGTTCCTATTCTTTCATCCCATTTCATTAATAATAGACCAAGTGGTTTTAAATCATGATCCTTTTCTTCTTTAATTCTTTTTGATATAGGCAATTTTTTACTCTTTTTTATTTCAATACCAATAATATCACCTAATGAAAGTCCTATACTACTCCATTTATCTCTCACTATCTCTCCGACAGATATATCTTTTGCTTGATAAAGAAGGGATTTTGAGACACTTTTCCCTTGCTTTATTTCTTTTTTCATTTCTCTTACATTCTTAACAAATTGAGGTATTGTTGCATGTTTATATACTCTGTAACCGATAATACTACCAACAATAGCAATGATGGCGAATAAAATTATTAAAAAGTAAAAAGTTGGCATACCTGGGAAAATCTGTTCCATTTCAACTACAATAGTAATACTAAACACTTCTGAGAAATAATTTTCTTTACTGATATTGATAAATCCTGTAAGAGTGGTTGAACTAAAGAAAGCATTTATATTACCAGTATCAAAATTAAGTACATAAGTTCCATTACCAAACTCTTCAAAAATATAATTAACATCGTTTATTGTTAGGACAATGGTACCATTTAATAAAGGAATACCTCCTTGAGTTGGATCAGTTAAATTTATTCTAATTTGAACCATTTTACCCTTAACAATAGAAGTTTGAAAATTTTTAAAATTATTTGATAGATAATATTCAAGAAATCTAGTTTTTATCGTTAGAAGTATAAAGGCATTCTTATAATCATAATTATCTTTATCTAACATAACTATTATTAAATAATCACCGACTT
>JBHLKB010000144.1:0-6365 GCA_048887205.1 Candidatus Hodarchaeota archaeon | reverse complement strand
AGGAATTAAACTTACCTTCGATGCTGGTGGATTTAATCGGAGATATACTAAAATTACATGATAAAGTTATTCATAATGTTTATCAATTAAATGAAGCAGAAGAAGAATTAGTCGAAAAGGCATTTATTCAATTCATGTACTTCTTAGTAGGAAAACAATTAAAGCCTTTAAATTTACATAAAATTGAGATAGAAGAGGAATATGGTTTTATTGATAAGCTCAAAGTTTTTCATGAAATCCGAGAATTTTTACATTTTTATTTGCACAGCACATTATATATTGAAGAATTTGACGACAAATTCTTTTTTCCTTTATTAGAAAAGCTTGAAATCCCTATAGTTTAATTCGCTATATTGTAAATTCTCTTAGATAATAAATTTGACTATAATAATTTATAGATATTACCCAATTTGAATATTCTAAATAAAATCTTTAATTTTTATTTCAATACGCATCAATTTTTATAATACAATCTCAATAGTAAGTTTTAAATATGACTTTTTATTCGCAGACTACTTTGCGATACAAAGCTTTATATATTCTCCTTCATACAATTTTATTGAGACTTAGGAAAGTCTCTAGGGAATGAAAATAAGAAAATTTAAAATTTATGGATTAGTTCAATTTAGGTTAGGTTAAATATGAAGAAAGAGTCTATGTTTATAATTGGAACAAGTTCTTTAACAATTTCCCTTATATTAGGCATACTTCTACCAAATTTGCCATTAATTAGCTTTTTCGAGGGGATGTTTGCAGGAATTTCTTTAGCTATGAATATTAGTTTTTTAATTAAATATCGCCTTGAAAGAAATGGTTATAATAAAGAAAAAATCAGAGAAAATAAATTACAAGGTGACCAATTTGGAGAAAAATAGTGTATGTGAAGTATGTATAGTCGGAATTTTTTTTGCTCTATTAGAAATCTTAATAGCAATCGGAGAAAGTCTTGGTTGGATAAGTTATAACACAAATTTCGATTCTTTCCTATTCATAATTTTTCTTATATTCATCGTCTCTAATCGAGATAAAAATCAAAAAAAAATGGAGGTAGAAAAATTTGAGTAAGGTACACGCAATTAACACCCAGAATCTTACTAAAAATTTTGGTAGCATTCTTGCTGTTAATAAGCTAAATCTCAATATTCCTTATGGAAAAACCTATGGTCTATTGGGACCAAATGGTGCGGGAAAAACTACAACGGTGAGGATACTTAATGCTATTATATCAAAAACTTCAGGAAACGCTTCAGTTGGAGGGTATGACATCGTTACCGAAAGTCAGAAAGTTAAGATGATATGTGGTTTTTTACCAGAATCTCCTGGTTTATATTCCAAACTTACCGCGAAAGAATTTTTAGAATTTATTGGAGAGTTATATTATTTACAAAAAGATGTAATTTCCGCCCGAATTAATGAATTAATAGAGTTATTTAATTTGGAGGGTCGAGAAAATGATCTTTTAGAGAGCTATTCAAGAGGAATGAAACAAAAAGTCTGTTTATGTGCTGCCTTGATTCAAGACCCGGAGATCTTATTTTTGGATGAGCCTACATCTAATTTAGATCCTGCTGCTGCTAGAATTGTAAAAGATTTAATTTATCAATTAGCTAAGAAAGCAGATAAGACAATCTTTATATGTACTCATCTTCTTGATACTGCTGAAGAATTATGTGATATAATTGGTATCATTGTTGATGGCGAAATAAAAATTGAAGGCACTCCAAGAGAAATTATTGACTCTGTTGGCGCTGAAAATTTAGAAGAAGCATATTTGAAGATTACAGGGGCTTCACATATAGAAGATTTACTTGGATGGAGAGAGGATAATTCAAATAATCACAAATCTGGTAATAATAAAAGAAAGAAAAAGAAAAGCAAAAAATTGAGGTAAACTTAAAATGACGGTTCTAACAACTGAAGAAGTAATGGATTCAACCACAGGTGATATTGAAGGAATAGAAGTACCTAAACTAGACCACCAAACGAGGAGTTCATGGAAAATTATCGCTAGGAATGAGATAAGGATTAGAACTAGTAAATTCAGAAATTATCGTAAATTATTTTTTATTGCATTATATTCGCTTTTAATATTATGGGCGGTGATTCTTGCTCCCATTCTATTCGATTTATTTATGCCAACTTTAGCAGTTCAATTCTCCGATGTGTTTAAACCTGTGGTTGCTATTACCATCGAATCTATCATGATGATCCTGTTCCTAATACTTATAATGTACCCTTTGAACAACGTATATAAGGAGAATGAAATTGGATCTAAAGAAACATTGTTGGCAACACCAGTTAAGGCAAATGATATATTTTTAGGAGAATTCTTAGGCAAATCTCCAATATATTCAGTTGCAATCTTAATTCTTGCTCCCATCATCGTTGGATTAATAAATCCTATCATTGATTTGACTGTACTTCAGTACATCGTAATTTATGGATCTGTATTTGGGTATGTATATTTTGCTAATCTTATAGGATCGATTATCGCAAGTTCAATTGAACATAAAATTATTAAAAATGAAAAAGTAAGGGATCTAGGAAAGGCTTTGATATGGGTATTTACAATTCTCTTAGTTGTTATTATGTATGCTGTAATATTTTTTCTTAATTTCTTGCTGGAACACCCTGAATTAAAAAACTGGTTAGCATTTTATCCTTCTCTATGGTTTTCAAATATAATATTGTATTCTATTGATCCGATTTTACTTAATACATTCATTCTGAATATATGGATAAGCGTTTTACTAGCCGTTGGTATCCCGATTCTTACTTTGTATTTTTCATATAAAAAAGCTGAATCGTTTTATACTTTAGAAGGAGGCATTGAAAAGAGTAATGTCACAATCATCGAGCATGAAAAACCATTTTATGTGGTCCTAAGAAAAATATCTGGTCGTAAGTGGGGTGGTTTAATTGTTCTCCAACTAAAGAGATTTCTCAGAAAAAAAGCTAATATTGCTAGAATTGCTTATATAGTAGGACTATTAAGCTTTATGACTTGGTTTATTTCCAGTATGATTGATGATGCATTTATGATGGTCTTCAGCTCAACTCTATTAATCGCAATCGGAGGGGGAATAGGAAGCATAATCATAGGACACCTTGCGTTTGTTGATTCAAAGGATTTAATATGGGTTTATAAACGATCTCCAAGAGGAATAAAAGCAATTGTATATTCTTATCTGTTAGCGATGTTAATATTTAATATATTCTTAGCAATATTCACTACCACAATATTTACAATATTTTCGAATATTGATCTTCTGAATACTGTGATTTTCTTTGTCGAATTTTTATTATTTGCTCAGATATCAATGTGTCAAGCCATGGGACTCCAATGTTTATCTCCCGCTTTTGGAGAAAAAGATTCAAACATGAAAGGAAACGCTATGATCTCTATGTTACTCTTACAACCATTAATGTTTTTGCCAATTGTGTTATTGTTTTTCATTAATCCAAAGAGTATTGAAATACTTAGATTATTAATACAAGGATCAATATTTCTTTACAACATTGGAGTTAGCCTTCCGATACTATATTTTGGCATGAAAAAGTTGAATAGATTGGAGTAAAGTTTTACTAATAAATTTCACATTTTCTTTTTTCTTTAATAAGTTATCAATTAAGAAATAAAAAAAAATAAATCAAAGGAGGAGAAATGAATGGATAAAGTATAACTTTTAAGAATTCTTATGATTTGCTTAAACAAAATATTTTAATGTTTAATTTTAAGGTGAAGAAAAATAACAGAAAAGATTGATTTAAAAGAAATCGAGAAAAAGACATGGAGATCTACAATTGATGATGGAATTTTAGATATTTATTTTGGTATATTGGTTCTGGGTATCGGTATGGGTATATCTCTTAGTGATTTTTTACCCAGCCCTTTAAATAGTATGATAGCAATTTTTTTTATTGGATTAGGATTAATTTTTTTTCTTGTAGGGAAAAAATATATTACACAACGCCGTTTAGGGTATGTTAAATTTGGACGGCAACGAAAGGATCTTAAAATTAAGACAGTTATTATATTTTCTATTAATTTCATTGCTCTATTAATTGTTTATATTATGAGATTAACTAATCCAGATTTTAGACTGATGATTCCCGGGTTTTTAGACGGATTATTAATTGGATTGTTATTCGTAACACTCCCATTATGCTTTGCAGCTTATTTCCTACAATATACTCGATTGTATTTTATTGCGGTATTAGTTGGGTTAAGTTTCTTTTTATCAGATTTGTTCTCAATCTTTATACTGGAACCCTTTGACGCGTTAATGGCATTCGGTATTGTAAGTGGTACTGTTATTATTGAGGGAATTATATTTCTAATTAAGTTCATACGAAAATATCCATTACCAAAAGAGGAGATGACTTAAAAGATGGGAGAAAATTATGATTTAAAGACGATTGAGAAAAATATCCTTAAAACAGGTCATCAGCATGGTCTTTTTGACATGGTAATTGGCTTTGTTGTTGCAGGAATGGCGTTTGGTCCTGTTTTTCGTGAAAGTTTACCTGAACCCTATAGATATTTTTTATGGCCATTAATTCTCGTTATTATAGGGCTATCATTATCTTTCATTAGTATCAAATATGTCATCCAACCTAGAACAGGATTTTTTAAACCTGGTGCTTCGCTAAAATCTACTGGAAAGAAAATTTTCATAGTTACTTTTATTCATTTTGTATTCATACTAATTATTTTTATTTTACCATTAATTGGAATTGGTGCTGGAATAAAAGTAGAAGGGATTGTTTTTGTATTAATTGTAGGATTATTTTTTATGCCTTTTTTCATTATTATGGCTTATTTACTTAAATATCCAAGATTATATATAATAGGAATGCTTATATGGATGGCTATTTTCATCAATGAGTTAATGTATGATCTCATAGATTATAGAATAAGATGGCTTTTATCATATGGAATTATGGGATCAATTATCTTTTTTATGGGTCTAATAATTTTTGTGCGTTTCTTTAAAAGAAATCCACTACCAAAAGAGGAGATGGCTTAAAATATGTCTGAAAGCATAGATTTAAAAGCACTTGAGAAAAAAGCATATAGATCTGTATTTAATGATGGGCTTTGGGATTTATTTATTGGATTGATTATTTTAACTTTGGGCTTTAGCACATTATTTGGCTTACTTTTCAATTTACCAGAACTCTGGAATGTAATTATTCCATCTTTAATGGGGAATATTATAGCATTCTTAGTATTTTATTTAGGTAAGAGGTTTATTACTATCCCTCGCATAGGAATTGTTAAATTTGGTCCAAAACGTAAGTCAAAACAGTTAAAACTAAAAATCTTTTTATTTATGGTGTTTATTGTAAATATAATTTTATTCATTTTACCTTTTACAGGTATAATTGATTATACCCAGATCGAACCCCTTTTTTTAATTCTAATTCTAGGGATAGGAATATTTACTATACCTTTTTGTGTCGTAGCTTATTTTTTGGATTTCGCGAGACTATATTATTATGCTTTTTTAGCTGGTATAGGACTTTTTTTAACTGAAATGCTCTCTCCAATTGTAGGTGCTCCTTTAGACACTATTTTAATATTTGGTACTATCGGAGGAGTAATTGTTATAATTGGGTTATATTATTTTATTCGGTTCTTAAAAACATATCCTTTATCAAAATAGGTGGTAATTATTGACAAAAAAGAAGACAGAATCGGATGACATCATACAACCTCTCAGCGATATTGATAAGATCATTCATGAACCTGCGAGGCTAATGATTATGTCATATTTATATGTTGTTGAGAGTGCCGATTTTGTTTTCTTGAGGAATCAAACTGGACTAACTAATGGGAATTTATCCTCTCACTTAAGTAAACTCGAGTCTGCAGGATATGTTGAGGTTCAAAAAAGATTTAAGGGTAAAAAACCCCAAACAATGCTAAAACTTAGTACTAAAGGTCGAGAAGCCTTTGAACTTTATCGAAAAAAAATGGAGCAAGTATTGGAAGGATTAAGTGAAAAGTAATTATCTGATTTCTAGATCTGTTCTTTAGATACCTTTTGAAACTTTGAATCCCTCACTTAACCAAGATGGGCTAAACATGATACATTTTGTTATCAACAATTTATCAATGTTTTAACTTTAATATTAATCAGAAAAGTTAAAAATAAGAACTTAATACTTTAATAAAATATATAATTAAAGAGATTCCAATAAAAATCTTTTGATAAAAAACTGATAGAAGGATTTCTATTAAATAAATAAAAGCTTATAGCGATAATACTTTAATTCTATAATAGAATTCTCAAATTTATTGTTAGATTTAATAAAAAATAAATTTTGAAAAAATGATCCTTCACAATTTTTATAGATGG
>JBHLKB010000143.1:0-6373 GCA_048887205.1 Candidatus Hodarchaeota archaeon | reverse complement strand
AAAATTATAAACTCATCAACATTTAAAATTACATCTATTAAAAAATATATTTTATTGAATTAGTAAAATAATAAACAATAAATAACAAAAATAAAAGAAAGTTGATGAAATATGCCAACTGAAAAACCACATTTGAATTTAGTAATTATTGGGCACATAGATCACGGTAAATCGACAATGATGGGTGCTCTCCTCATCGAAACAGGAGCAGTTACAGATAGAGAAGCCCGGGAGTTAGAAAAAATTGCTAAAGAATATGACAGAGATTCTTGGTCCTATGCATTTGTTTTTGATCGACTTAAAGAAGAACGTCAACGAGGTATTACAATTGATCTCGCATTTAGAAAATTTGAAACTCCAAATAGATATTTCACCATTATTGATGCCCCTGGACATGCTGATTTCGTAAAGAATATGATTACTGGAGCTTCTCAAGCCGATGCTGCCATACTAGTTGTTTCTGGAAAGAAAGGTGAAATGGAAGTTGGAATTGCAGCAAATGGACAAACTCGTGAACACGCATATTTAGCGCAAACTCTAGGCGTAAAACAAATTGTTGTAGCTGTGAATAAAGCTGATATTTACGATTATTCTGAGCAACGGTTTAATGAATGTAAGGATGCTGTTGGAGATCTTCTAAGCAGTATAGGCTTTAAGTTGAAGGATGTACCCTTCGTACCAACGAGTGGAATGGCAATGGAGAACTTATCAAGAAAGAGCGATAAAATGGCTTGGTATGATGGTCCTACCTTGATCGATGCAATTGATCAATTTGTCCTTCCTGAAAAACCCACTGGTAAACCTTTAAGACTTCCAATTCAAGATTCTTATAAAATTAAGGGAACAGGTGTTGTTCCTGTTGGTAGAGTAGAAACTGGAATTTTAAAGAAAGGGGATAAAATAATAATCATGCCAACTGGTTTTCAAGGGGAGATTCGAAGCATAGAAATGCATCACGAAGAAATACCACAAGCAATTCCTGGGGACAACGTTGGCTTTAGTATCCGAGGTATTACAATGGCAGATGCGAGTCGTGGCGATTGCTTAGGACATCCTAGTGATCCACCTACAGTTATAACTCCAAAGGGAAAATGGTCGGGACAAATTATAGTTATTTGGCATCCTACAGCAATTGCTCAGGGTTATACGCCAGTAATTCACGCACATACAGCACAAGTGGCTGCAAAGTTTACAAGTTTACTTAAAAAATTAGACCAAAAGACCAGCGCTGTGATTGAGGATAACCCTAAATTTCTTAAGAAAAATGAAGCGGCTATCGTTGAATTATCTCCAATCAAGAAAATGTGTCTCGAAAAATATGAAGTAATTCCAGAAATGGGTCGTTTCGCAGTTCGTGACATGGGACGTACTGTTGCTGTTGGAATTGTCAAGGAAATTGACACTGGAGTATAAAAAGTCTACAATTTGATTTTTTTATTCTATTTTAACTTATTACTTGTTTTTTTAAAATTCTATTTTTAATTAGGTTCAATTTTTAAAAGTTCTGATCTGAGAATCAACTATGTTCTGATGAAAATATTTAGATATCATACAAATATTATTTTCTTTTTTCAAGCTTTATTTGCCTTTTCTACTTAAGAAGGTTCTAATTAGGAAAGGTTGATTTAAAGTTCTTTCGACTAAAACAAAGATCTGTTTTTTAGGGTTGAGTAGTGTAGGCAAGTCATCATTATTAAGTTTGCTTCAAGGTCGTGAAATATCAAAAGAGAGAACTCCTACCGTAGGATTGGAGATTGAAAATTCAATATTGGATGGAAAAAAAGTAAATATTTGGGATTTTGGCGGTCAAGAAAGATATCATTTCATGTGGCAGGATTTTTTAAGAGGAGCAGGTTTAGCTGTTCTGGTCTGTGATTCTACAGAAGAAAATATTAAAAAAACTAAAGATATTTACAATAAATTCTCACGTTATTTAAATGCTAAAGTTATTGCAATAGCTAATAAACAAGATCTTCCAGATGCTTTAAGTGCGAAAAAAATTCAAAAAAAATTAGGTGTTCGAACATATGGAATGTCTGCGATAAGGTTAGACTTAAGAGATAGAATGCGTGAAATTCTCGAATATGAGATAAATACACAATAAGATCTACAATTTAAGTCATTAAAATAATCTTCCAATTAAATGAGCTAAACGTAAACACTCAGGTAATTTAGAATCTATACAAATTTTTTGTAGAAGTGAATCTACTCTATTAATTTCGATTCCTTTTGAGTGGAAATAAATATTTGATAATCCTCCAGCAGTTTCAATTTCGGTTTGGTATAAATTTCCAGCATCTATAATATTCTGTATTTTTTCTTTATAGTTATTTGGAAATTTATTCATAATCGTTTTTATTACAGAATCTAAATCAACTTCTCGATCATTGACTGCAATAACTGGTTTGCCTAAATCTCGGTAAATTTTGTTTAAATTAACTAGATTGAAACCTCCAAATGTAATAGTGTGGGTTATTATAAATTGAACATACTTTTCGTGTTGTTTAACTAATTCAATTAAATTATCAGTAGCATTATCACCATCTATTATGATTTCTGTACGTACCACATTTACCATTCTAATCCCTTGACAAATAACTCCGATTAGTTGAGTTCTTTTAGATTTAGCTTTCAAACTGAAAGTAGCATCATCGAATCCAATTATTATAGGATTGTCTTTCATTTTTTCATTTTTCAGGTAAAAATTCTTTCATAAAATTCAATAAATTAGTAAAAGCATTGGTTGCATTTTTAATTTCTTCATTTCTATTGTAGAGATCGCCAGAAAGATTATCAGCTAAAAAATCTATTATCTCATTTAACGTCATTTTATTGTTAAGCCATACATAAGCTACTAACGATTCAACAGTATCAGCAAGATCGTGAGCATTGGCTCTATTTTTCGCGAAATTCTTCATATTTGCATTTTTTAGTGCTGCTTCTAAAATATTTTTACCAACTTTTTTTCCTGTGCGAATAATATTATTATTTGGATTATTATTCGTTAGATAAATAGATTTTGCAATAGAATAAGCTACGTTTACAATTCCATCTCCAATTTTAGCCAATCCTTTATCAGTTCCAATAATCTTCCGAGATTTATTAAGATTTAAATCTTTAATTAAAAACTCATAATCCATTAAGATAAGTAGAATTAATCCATCTTATAAAGTTTTCATAAAAAAAGAAGATTATGCTTTAAGTAAGTTTCTTAAACAATTTTTGAACTTGTACTACTTCTTCTCTTAACAATTCAATACTTTTATGTAAAATATCTTTAATTTTATAATCTTTTGAATTTTCAAGACGAATAAAAATTTTGCTAGGTTCAATTCCTGTAACTTTATAAGCTGCGATGTTTACACCTTCTATTTCTAATAAATGCTTGACAAGGATATTACAGAATCCATGTGATTGACCCTCAACCATTAATTCATAGTCATTTTCTCCCTGACCTCTATATAATGTCAGATTGAGATATTTGTAATCAGGAAATCTGGCCTCCTCTTCTAATTCAAACTCTAATTCTTCCTCTCCAATTGCTTCTTCGACTGAAGGAGGTATTGATTCATCTTCATCTTTTTTTTCTGATTTTGGATAGATTTCTTCAATATCGTCATCGTCTAATAATTCATCCATAAATTCATCAAGTTCATCTTCGGTTTTAATTGCTTTTTTTTTTGCCATTATTTTAACTCTAAAAGGTTAGGATTTGATAATCTTAATAAAAAATATACTAAATCAAATAAATTTTTTATGGTTTTATAAGAAAAAACTAATTTCTCACAAATATTGATTCGCTAAATCTTTTAATCTTTCCGTTGCTAAATGTTGAAGATCTTTTGAGCCAAAAAGTGTAATTTTTATGCTTTTTCCTTCAACAGATACATTTAAATTAAGGTAATTTACCTTTTTCTGTATACTTTCAAGAAATTTGATAACATTGTCTAATGAACCACTATTATTATAAAAATGAATTATTTTTTTTCCAACTTTTCTCAATATTTGACACGCTTTTTAGCTCTAATTAAAAAATAGAATTAAAATCTCAAGTTATTCGTTACATTCCCATAATCATTTGCTAGTTTTCTAGATTCGTTATTTCCACATCTATTGCATCTTAATTTATTTTTTCCTATTTTGGTAAGTGGATTTCCACAGATTACACAATCAGCATAAATAACACCCAAATCTCTACTTGAAGTATTTAATTTATACTCATTATAATCTTGTGCTGTTACTCGAGCACGTACTATATCCGTTATTTGAAAAGCATCATTTATTTTATCAATATATCTATCTGAAATCTGCGATACATGAATATTGCCAAAATAACTTGAATTAAAATGTATTTTATTATTAATTGTATAGAAATTAATTCCAACAGAATATTGGCGTAAAAAGAGAATAGTTCCAATGACAATATCTCCAATTTTGACTGTCTTACGATCTTTCTCTTGATGTGTGCTAATTTCAATTTTTCTTTCTTTATTATTAATATTAACCAAACCTGTTTTACTTGCAAAAATTTGTCCATCTTTAGTAAATGTGGATTGTTTATCAGGGAGGAATTCCTCAACTACACCAAGATATTCTCCTGTTAAAATGATTTTATTGCTTCGGTTTGCTTTTGCTTCTTTCTCTTCGCTTAGTAAATCTCTCTCTTCATTCAATGATATCATCAATAATTTTTTAATTTCTTAAACTCTTTCTAATTTAAGTGAATATTATTAAATAAGATAAATAAATTTGATGTATTAATTTTAAAAGAGAAAACATTTTTTCAGATGAAAATTAGTAAAAAGGAATTAATTTCTATCATTCAAAACACCGAAACATTCACTAACCCTAAAATTGATTTAGAGCAATATTGTATTGATGCAAGTTGTGCTGTAGATATTATTTATTATGCAGGTTTTGAATTCAATGATATTAAAAAATCTATTATAGTTGATTTAGGTGCTGGGACAGGAAGGTTATCCATCGGAAGTGCACTTTTTAATGCTCTCTATGTTCTAAGTGTTGATATCGATATGATCGCTTTAAAGATCTTAAAAAAAAATATTTTTAATCTTAATTTGGATCAAGTTATTTTTCCAATATGTGCTGATATTGAATATTTAGAAATTTCCAGAAGATTAATACCCAAAAATATCAAAATAACTACAATTATGAATCCTCCATTTGGAGTACAAACCAAATTTGCTGATAGAATTTTTTTAAATAAAGCGTTTTCTTTTTCAGACATAATTTACTCTATACATTTGGCAAATGTAAAAATTCATAAATTTATCTCGAATTATGTTAAAAAATTTAATTGGAAAGTTGATAATGTGCTTCCATTCACTATGGTTATAGATAAGACGTTTCCATTTCATAGGAAAAAAGCAAAAAAAATTGATGTTCATGTATATAGATTTATCAAACAATAATAAATAGAATTAAGATATTAGAAAAGTGAAATTTATTGAAAATCTTTACATGAATTGAAATTTTTGGGAAATTTTGCATTTTCCCCTAAAATTTCTTCAATTCTTAGAAGTTGATTAAATTTTGCACATCTATCACTTCTACATGTTGCTCCTGTTTTTATTTGACCAGAACACAATCCTACAGCTAAATCTGCAATGAATGTATCTTCTGTTTCGCCAGAACGATGAGAAACCATCACGTTAAACCCATTATCAAAGGACATTTTTGCCGCTTTTATGGCTTCAGTTAAAGAACCTATTTGATTCACCTTAAGTAATAAAGCATTTCCAGCTTTTTCTTTTATTGCTTTCTCAAGAATTCTAATATTCGTCACAGTTAAATCATCATCAACAATTTGGATAGATTTATCGACCTTAGCAGTTAAATTTGAGAAATTTCTAAAATCTTTTTCTTCAAAAGGGTCTTCAATAGATTTAAAAGGATATTCATGGATTAGATCTATATAATATTCTAACAGCTCTTCTTCAGTAAGTTTTTTACCATCAATGTTGTAAGAACCATCTTCAAAGAATTCACTTGCAGCAGCATCCATTCCCAGTACAAAATCAGTGCCTAGAAGAAATCCGGCAGTTTCAATTGCTTCAATTATTATCTCTACAGCTTCAGATGTTAAAGAAAAATTTGGAGCAAATCCTCCTTCATCTCCTACATTAATCGAAGAAGGACCATATCTTTTTCCTAATAATTTCTTTAAAGTTTGATATACCTCAGAAACGTTCTGCATCGCTTGAGAAAATGAATTAGCACCAACAGGTAAAACCATAAATTCTTGTATTGCTAAATTGTTGCCCGCATGTTCACCTCCATTAATGATATTACAGCATGGAAGTGGAAGTAAATAATCATTTCTCATTTTACCATATGCTATATTATGAAGATA
>JBHLKB010000142.1:0-6414 GCA_048887205.1 Candidatus Hodarchaeota archaeon | reverse complement strand
AGGACTTTTGATGTATCTAACAAAGAAATCATAGCCCAGAAATTTCCCTTGATGTTGCTTCCTTTGTTCAACTTTCATAAAATCTTCGAATGGAATACCAGAACCACCAACTCTCCAATCATAATGATTTTTATATTCATCTATATTATATTTGCGACAATCATTTGATTTTTTAAATATTCCTTCCAAATTTTCTTGAAATTTCAAACTTGTTTCAGTACCGTATATTATAATATCAATATCAGAATCTTTATTATTCAATCCAATCATGGTTGATCCAGTTATACCAATTGAATTATCAGAAAGATTTCCCTCATCAATAAGTAATTTACATAAATTTATAGAAGTTTTTTCAATATTAGATAACTCAGTTAATTCTAATAATTTTTCAAAGAACTTTCTTGGAGTATATATTTTTTTGATTTCTTCTTTTTTAACTCCTTGAACCTCTAAATCGAGTTCTTTTGAGAAGAAAAGATATTTTGGATAATTTTCCCTCAAAATGGTATATCGTTCACTCAAATTATAAACCTTTTTAAAACAAATATTATTTTTTATTCTTTCTCCATCTAGGTGAGGAAAAAATCGTAAAAAGCATATTATATAATCATTTGGATGGAGTAGACCTTTAACATCAAAAAATAAATTATTATCTTTCGTGTTTATATAATCTCCTTCAATTCCTTCAATTATTTTCATGAATTTCACGATATCATTAATTAGTATTTTGAAGGAGTCTTTGTTTTAATTTGTGAGGGAGTCTTCGTTTTAATTTTATGTGAAGGAGTTTTTGTTTTAATTTTTCTTAATTCTCTTTCAAATTCTCTTTTTTCATTCAAAAATCTCTTTTTATCTTTTTCTAATTTTTCTCTTTCACGTTTAATAAGGTTTTTCTCTCTTTCTAAGTTATATTTTTCTTTCTCTAATTGCTTATAATCATTATTTAATCTACTAAATTTATCCTCTAAATTCGGAATTTTGCGGTTTAAGGAGTGAAACCTATTTTCTGCGGCAGGAATTTTTCTCTCTAATTCTTTTAATCTTGCTTCTTCATGGTGTCTTTTCTTTTCCAAATCATTTAAATCTCTTTCTGCTTTATCTCTATATTTTTTCAATTCTACTTTTTTCTTATTAATTTCCCGGGTTTTAAGATCTAAATCTTGTTTTTTATACTTAGTTTTTTCTCGTTCTTCTTTAAGCTTTTTTTTTTCATCAGAAATTCGATTTTTTTCATCTATAATCTCCCTCCTCAAATTATTAATTTCCTTATTTAAGTTATCCCTTGCTGTGGTTAACTTTTTAATTTCATTTCTCAGATCCATTAATTTATTTTCTAAATCATTAGTTGTTCTCTCTAATGCTTTTTCTCTTCTTTCCATCCCTGGAATTTTTGTTTTGATTTCTTTTATACGCTTTTCTGTTCTTTCTTTCTCCCATTCTAAATTCTTCTTTTGATTTCGAATATCCTCCCTCAATTCATCTAATTTCTTTTGAAATCTTTCTAATTCAGCATTTTTTTGATCTAATTCTTCATTCTTATTTCTGATTTTTTCTCGAAATTGCCTGTTTTTAATAGCTAAATCATTTTTTTGTTGTTCTATTTGATTTTTTGTCTTTTCTAACTCATTCCGTAGGTTATCTCGTTGTTCAATAAGATTTCTAATTTTAAGTTCCTTATCTTTTCTTTTTCTTTCAAGATCTTCTACATTTTCTTTGTAATTTTCTATTTGATTAATAACTTTTTCCCATTCGCCTTTTTCTTTATCCAATTTAATTCTTTCTTTTTTTATTTTTTTTAACAATTTTTTATCAGAAATAGTATCTAATTCTTCATCTGGTGTTTTTTCTCGAATTTGATATTTAGGAATAGGTTCATCATTCATAATTTTTCAATTATTTACTTTATCTACTAATAAATTCATATGAATATTGACTCTAAAGTGTTTGCAAATCAAAATTAATGTAATTAAATTTTACTATATGTTGAATCTATTTATATAACTTAGATTCTATTATTTTCATATAATCTTAGCAAAAAAAAAAGATCAGAATTATATTTAAAATAAAAATATATATTATATTAGGTTTATTCTTATGGGCTTTGATGATGAATTTGATGATGAATTTGATGAAAAAGAATTTGATGAAGATTTAGAAGATTTAAATGAAGATTTAGATGATGATTTTGACGAAGAAATGGAAGAAATCATCGAAGAACCTTTTGTAGAAATTACTAAAGAGGAAGTTGAATCCAAAACACCTTCTACTAGGACAATTCAAGAAGGGAAAAAAATATCAGTATATTTTATGTCTACTATCGGTCCAGGTGAGAAAAAGCAAAAATTAACTGTTAATGATGCAAATATGGTTGGTGACATTAAAGAAACTGTGGCAAATTTATTTGGTTTAGATCCTGCTGACTTTTACTTATCATGTGGTGGCGTAACAATGGATGAAACTAACCCTTTAAGCTTTTATAATGTTTCTGACGGAGATGACATACTTTTAATTCCAGCTAGTATTGCTGGTTAATAAAACAAGATCTTTTTTTTTAATTTTTTTCTTTTCTTGAAGGTATTAGAGCAATTTCATCGTCATCATCAATATCATAATCTTTTATTAGTGAGTTCTCTTGTAGCAATATCCCTCCGCTAGATAAGAGAAAATCTTCTAATTCATAATCAAATAATATTGCAATTTTCTCCTTAATTATCCTGATTACTTCAGTAGTGTCAACAATTATTATTTTCGTTCTCTCACCAGGTTCAACTAAGGATCTTACATAAACTCGAATCTGACCTTCCATTTCGATTGGTCTTTTAGGTGGGGTATAAATTATATCCCCATCAGTTTTATCCTTGTTTTTCAACATATTTTCGATTAAATCTTTTCGCTCATTTGGATCGTAATATAGCATTTCTCTAATAAATAATATCTTATCCATTTTTGATAATCCTAATAGACTAATTTTATCTAATTCTTCCTTTCTAAAGAGTGAAAAAATAAATTTATCAAGTATTGGCATATCTTTATAGGTCTCATCTGACTCAACATATTCTTCTATCGAAGGTAAAGCATCAAAATAATCTTCAATAATATCGCTAGTATCCTTTTGAATCAATTTTGGTTTTGATAAGTATTTTTTTTCTTTTATTCTAATATCTTGACTACTTTTAGACTGTACAACAGTGTAAATTGTACTTGTAGATAAAACTGCAACACTACTAATTGTTAGAACAAGAAATAAGGGAATATTTTCTATATAAAATAGGAAAAAAGTGAAATAGAATAAAATAAAAACAATGTAAAGAGCAATAACACTTAAAATTCTATAATTTTTTCTCATGATTTTTTAATTAGATTATTTACTGAATTTAAAATATACAATTTAAAATTTAAATGGGATTGGAATAAAAGTGGAGTTTTTACTTTCATACACCTTTTATTGATTTTCTAGCTTTAGAATACTTCTCTAAATCTAGTTTGAAAACAATTCTATTTTTTTTTTTTTCAATTTTTATTAAATCCAGATCTATTAAAATATCTAAATATTTTTTAATAGTGCTGTGATTTTTTTTTAGGCCAGTTGCTATTTCTGTAATTTTAAATGCTTTATTTTCTTTTTTTATAAAATTGATGATTTTTTGGACGATTTCCTTTTTTAAATAATAGTATAGTGGGTCTAATTTTGGATTAGAGTCAAATTTGAAAAAAATTTTGTGATTGTTTATTTGTTTCGATCTAATGAATTGAAATTTTTCTAAACATGATAAATGCCATAAAGCTTGATTACTACCAATTTTAAGAGCTCTCATTATTTGATTAATATTTGAGGGATTCTTTTTGATATAATTAAAGATCTCATTCCTTTTTGGATGTTCAATAATATTATTTTTCATTAATCTGGTTCCAGGGATAATAACACGTCTTTTAATTAAATTCTTTAAGATTAACTCTATTCTATTCTCGTTTATATTGGGATTGTATCTCACTCTATTGCTTATATATGAGATAATCTCTCTAATTGAGAAGAATGTTTTTTTTGTTAGATATTCCTCTACTAGTTCAAGAACAACAGATTCTGCATTATTCAGAGAACTCATGGGCCTATACTTATATTATGTTGAAATTTTTTGTTTTTATGATTACGTATTCTCTCTAAAACAATATTTTATGTCTGATATATATTGATAAACATCCATATAATTTATAATATAATTTCTTTAGAATCCTAATTTTCTCATTTTTAATTTTGAGAAGAACTTAAAAAACTTCAAAATCATTCCAAAGGGTTTTATAATACCTTTTTAACGCCATTTTAATAAGTCTAACAAAATTGAAAATTAAATTATAAAAAAAAAATTGGATGTGATGTGAATGAGTTTTGATGATGAATTTGATGAAGATTTAGGTGGAGAAGAACCGGTAAAATCGAAAACTCCTGCAACTAAAACTCCTTCAGCAGGAAAGAAATTGACTTTATATTTCATGTCAACAATTGGTCCAGGGGAAAAGAAAGAAAAATTAACTGTAAATGACAGTAATCGAGTAAGAGATATTAAACAAACATTAGGAAATTTATATGGACTTGATCCTAATGATTTTCATATATCTTCGGGTGGGGTGACAATGGACGAAAATAGTGCATTAAGAGACTATGATGTGAGTGATGGCGACGATATTCTATTAATCCCTGCGAGTACAGCTGGGTAGACTTATAATATTTTCTTCATAAATTATAATATAAGGGCTTTGAGCCCTTCAATTTTTTTTATTTTTTTTTATAAATATTAATGGTGATATGATTGAATAAGGATTCAGATTTTTTTGCAAAAGAATTATCAGTGGTTGAGAGAAACTTGTATGATCGGCAGTTTCGTCTAGAAGGTTGGTCTCAGAAATTAGTAAAGAACTCAAGAGTGCTGATAGTCGGTGTTGGAGGTTTAGGATGTGAAATTGCTAAAAATCTAGCCATGCTTGGTGTGGGTCATTTAGATCTTATTGATTTAGATGTCATTGAACATTCTAATTTGAACCGTCAAGTTCTGTTTGCAGGAGCGAAGATAGGAGAGTCAAAAGCGGTTGTTGCTGCTAGAAAACTAAAAGAAATTAATCCAAATGTTATTGCTAAGGGATACCACACCTCCTTAGAACGATTGAATCCGGCACTATATCAAGCTGCCGATGTTGTTATTGGAGGACTTGATTCTATGAATGCACGTCTAAATTTAAATGCACAATGTATAAGATTTAAAAAACCGTTAGTAGATGGAGGAGTATCTGGTTATCATGGTCATGTATACACAATATTTCCTTACAAAAATGCCTGTTATGAATGTAACCCCTTACCGGTAGGAGAGAGTGATGAAATGGCTGCTTGTACAGTTGTTGGAGTCCCCCGAAAAAGGATTCATTGCGTTTTTAAAGGAGATATGGCTTTCAGAGAAAAGTTTGATAGAGATCCGAATCCAAAAGACTTAAATGATATTAAATTCATTCAAAAGGCTGCAAATAAATTAGTAAACAAACACAATTTCTTACCTGAATATACTGAGGATGATATTGTGAAAATCATTGATAGGCATGATCCTGGTATAATCACTATAAATGCTGTTATTTCTGCTTTACAATCACATGAAACAACCAAAATCCTTCATTGGAAAAAAGGGCATAAAGGATTAGGAGAGCCTATTAAAAGTTATGTGATCTTTAATGCAATCACAATGAAATTCTATCATATTGAAAAACAGAGAAATCCAGAATGTTCTCAATGTGGTAAAAAAGTACGACGAGTATCCATAAAATTAAGAGCCCAATCACCTTGTATAAACATAATTAAAATATTAAAAAAAAATGGAAATAAATTAGATCCAGATTCTGAGCCAATTCTAACTTTACTTGATTTTAATGACGTTATGATTATTGATTTAGAGAAGAATCCAATTGAAAATGGGTTAAGAAATTACGAACTTATAACAGCTGCGGGATTTAAAGGTGGAGAAATTTTTGTAACCTTAAGAATAAAACGAGATTTGAATCAAAAAAGGTTTTAAATTAAAATTATAGGAAAAAAACAATTATTTAAAGAAATATTTTTATTATAAAACTAAAGATAATAAAAAGGGTTGAGAATATGAGTATAAGAAGTAGTCGAATTTCCCGAGATTTTGCTGGATTAAAAAAAATGCTTAAAGAAGGTAGTATCATTCAATTAAAACCATTTAATCCCAAAAGGAAGAGTATTGATCATTTAGCAATCTTATTTAAAGGACCTAAAGGTACCGCTTATGCAGGTGGTCTTTTTAGATTAGAAATGAGATTCCCTGCTCAATATCCTAAACAACCTCCTTTTGTAAGAATGCATACTCCAATTTGGCATCCAAATTTTTGGCCAAAACCATCTGAATATAAAGG
>JBHLKB010000141.1:0-6424 GCA_048887205.1 Candidatus Hodarchaeota archaeon | reverse complement strand
TAAACGTATTTATAAAAATACTAGATGGAATAGATCTGCCAGATGGATTAGATCAGTTAGCTCTTGCATTGGTTGTGATCCTGCCTATCTCAGCTGGAATAATTGTCATCCTAGTTGTATTTATAAAGAAGAAGAAGGAAGTAGTTCCTTTCTAATATCATTTTACACTTGAACATACCCCTTCTTGTCCCATTGATTTTTGACTAAATTTTCATTGAAATTAAACTCTGAATTTACTATTCATGGATCTTTTTAATGAAATGTAAATAGTTTACTCTGGAATTCTATAAAGAATTGCAATTATTGGACCCCCACTCTTTAATCAATTCTCTTTGAAATGAATATATTAGATACCTAAATATTAAAATTCGAAAACAAAAATGTCAAATATAAGTGTTAGAAAAGAATTCCATGATTTTGGGAAATATATTCAAGTTGTTGCAATTTTAACGATTGTAAGCATTACAACAGGGATAGCTGGTTTTATAGCAATAATTTTTATTTTTATTGCAATGGGAAGTCTTAAAAGGGCAAATTATACCTTAAAGAACTGGTCGTTAAATGAATTTCGATCAAAATATATCAAGGGTTTTATCTCAAGAATATGTGGTATGGTCGTCTTGATTTTCGGAGGTGTTAGCCTTGCTTTGTTTTTCTTTATCCCAACCTCGTTCCCCATCTACATTTCGCTCTCTGTACCTATAATTCTTATAATATCAGGTATAGTGTTTATATATGTGGGCGTGGCAGCTGAAATGAAAGCGTGGAAAAATCTGAAAATATTTTTCGAGAACAATCTTAAGATGTTTCCAGCTAATATATCTGAGGAAGCCATTAAGGGGTGTGATAAACTAAAAAAAGGTACACTCTTAATTTCATTATGGTTTTTAATCGTTCCGGCAATCATTGGATTTATATATCAAGTTAAAGGGTATTTCATGCTCGCAACATTAAACAAATTGTCGACTAATAACGCTCCAGACTCTTCAGAAATGCAAGCAGACTTATATAAACCTCAACCAATAAAAAAACCTGAAAGAAAAATTAATTTTTGCCCAAATTGTGGAGCCAAATTATCTGAACTAGGAAGATTTTGCGCTTTATGCGGTTCAGAGATTAGTTAACCTCTACTTTTTTTTTTTTTATAATTTCTTGAAAACATTTATAAAAATCTATTATATTTCATCTTCCCAAAGACATATTAAGTATTCTTTCTGAATTAAAAAATATTATCTGATAAATTATAACTGATATTGAATCAATAATTTCTGAAGAAATCTATATAAAGTAAATAACACATTTGTAATTTCTCAAAATTTCAATGAGGTAATCCAACCATTCTTTATTTATTTTCCAAAAAAAATAATATTTAAGTAAAGAAAAAATCTTTTAAATATACCTGAAAGTGCTAATTTCCTTTCCCGTCTTTTGAATCTTTTTAATTATAAAAATAAACCTCCTATCCCGAACACGCACAACAACAAACTCCATCAGTCATCCAACCTAAAGCAATTATTAATAGTAGCACACCAATAACTACTAAGGTTATTGTCAGGGGAAAAAGTCCATAACCCCTGGATAACACAAATAAAAGATATCCGCATACCAAACATAGTGCTCCAATAACCCCAATAACCGTCATTCTGCGCCTTACTATCTGCTCTCTCTCTTCCGGTAAATACCGATCAACTTCTCTTACCAGTTTTGAATCCTCTATTGGTACAATTTCTATATTATCTGAACCACAATTAGGACATTGCTGTAAATCCTCTATAAACTCCCTTTCACCGACAATACGCTCAAAATCACATGAATAACACTTCAATTTCAATTCTGTCATAGCTTCCTACTCTAGGATTATTTAGTTTTATTTCAAACATAACTCTTTCTTCCAAATTAGAGGTGATTAAATAGATATTGAGATTTAAATTTATAAAGATATTTCAACTCCACGATAGTAAAAAGATCCTATCGACTTTATTTCTAAGAAGCGATTTCACGTACAAATATGATTAAATCGGATTAATTTCCATTTTTTAAAAATTGTTTGGTATTCAATTTCCATAATCCCACATGGATCTACTCGAAAATCCCATCGTCGATAAACGGCAATTCCTAATATGTAGCACAATAGCAGTCGAATCAATCCATCATGGCTAACCAGAATAAGATCCTCCTTAGATAACTGTTTGTCTTTAAAGAATGACTTGATCCGTTTTCGGGCATCTTCTCCACTCTCTCCTTCGGGAAATTGAAAATCACGATCCCTATCCATAAAAGCATTCCAAACATCAGGATATCTCTGCTGCAATACTTGCTCAGATAATCCTTCAATTAAACCATTATCAATTTCGTTTAAGCGACTATCAACAATTGGTAATATCTTTTTTTTTTCAGCAACATATTTAATTGTTTGTTTAGTTCGAATATATTCACTAACATAAATTTTATCAATCGACTTATCCGAGAAGTATGAAAATAATTTTTGTGCTCTTAATTGTCCTTTTTCACTAATTGGCGGATCCAGATGTTTTATATCAGGATTATAAAAATCTCCTTGTTCTTTATCAGCATGCCGAATTATATACCATTTCATTTTAAAATCCTTTTTCTAATTATTCACAACAGAGTTATGATTAATAAATATCTATATATTATCTACAATATTAGCTAGTTGAATAAATTTTAGATAAAAAATAATGAGAAATAAAGAAAGTATAAAAGCTAATAAAAAAGCTTTGTTTTAACTTTATAATTGATTCATAATTAAATTCACTTACGCATTTTCATAAAAGGTTTTTCTCTCTTATGAATTAATATGAAGCTTCAGGCTTAATTCAATTATATTCTCAATTACTTAATTTAATTTCTGAAATAAATCTTATCTGTTTTTTTTCAGCAAATTTCTTTAATACTTTCAAAATTTCAATGGAAGCTTTTTTAGTAAAATCATATAACGGAAATTTTTCAGTTACTTCTTCATACATTAACCAAAGCTCGTTTGTGGAGTATTCTATAATAGTACCTCTATGTACCTCCATTCTTTCTAATTGAGCCCATTTATATTCAATTTTCTTCATATGCCCTAGGAACGAGGGTATAAAAAATCTGATTGAATCATTATCAATGAGAGCATAGCGATTTTTTAACAAAATTTGACCTAAACGAATTATTATCAAACCAAAAATACATATAATAGGATACACAATGTTTATCCACCAGTTTTTTGTAATGAATGAAACTATAACGTCTAAGAATGAAGAATAAGAAAGAATTGTTGATATCAAAATATAAAAAAGGTAAAAAAAGATAACAATAAATAAGATTCCAGTAATGATAAGAGCATAACCTGACTTTATTTTATCATTAATTCTTATTTCGTTGCTATTACTCATATGTATAATATAAGAGAGGTGGATTTAAATAAATTTTACCTAAATATAAAACTCCATAAACATAATCTTGAAAAATTTAAGGTTTGTATGAACTACAAGAATTTAAGCTTATGTTTCTTGGCTATTGATTTCCTATTAAATGATATTGATATCAAATATTAAAGGAAGGAAGAGTACTTCTATGATAAAAGAAAACCACATATTTGGCAATTTTTCATATCACCAATTGTGATATTATTACAAATGGGGCAAATATTAACTTTTACAATCTCATCATTTTGAATACTTTCTGAATTACTCTTTTTTGACTCAATAATAGCTCTAACTTCTGTGACCATTGGATCCTCAGCTTTTATAATCTTAGGCTCAATTTTAGATTCCACTTCTTTTAAGTAGTCCTTAATATCTTTCTTTTTTATATTATTTAATTTTGTAATGGGAGGAATTGTCCCGATCTGAACCTCAAATACAAAATCCTTATCAAGTTCCAATAAATAAAAGCAGTTATGGCATCTAAAAACATGTGGTATTTGAACAATTGAGCTTATAGCCCATTGTGCCCAACAGACTTTATGTACTAATGTTCCACATGAAGGACATTGCACAATACCCTCACTGTCTTCCTGAAAACAAATTGAGCAAGCAGTAAGTTCATTAGAAGCCTTTGGTTTATCAGCCAGACTTAGAAAAAAAGCATGTGTTTCTTTATGATCGATATTTAATTTATATTTTGAGTATAGATATTCCATATTAAATTTTTTTACTACGAGTTCATTTAATAAGGGTTTCAGATCTTGAGTATTTTTTATCTGATAAAAATCTCCATTACCGAAAGTTGCTATTTTTTTTAATATATCACTCTCTTCATTATTATTAGTTTCTATACTTACTATATCTATGTAAAATGGCAGATTCCTAATATCTTTAGCTAATTTTTCTATTACGGGAAATTGATCAGGAAGAATTCTGGAAGCACTTTCATCTAATAGAACTAGCAATCGAAATAACTTTTCTGTAGTTTTTTTAAAATTTTCAATAAGTAGAGAAAGTGCAATTAACATGCCCCCAGAAGTATTAGCCTTTATAATATCATTTTTTAATAATTTTAAGGTCTTCAGAACATATTCTGGGTCGAGAGTAAAATGATTTAAATAATTTGGTCCATCATGAAGAAATAATACGAAATTAAATCTATCAGAAGGATCAATTTTGTGCTTATTTTTCATAAAGTCAGAGATTGCCTCATAAACTTGCCTAAAATTCGTAGTTTCAGGTGAAAAACCATAAAAAATAAGACAATCTTCACTAATTCTTGATGTCATATTAAGATTTAAGATTTACACTAATAATAAAAATAGAGAAATATAAATTTCTTGAAAAAGTTTTCAATCTTAATTATAAGCATATACTGTTTTCTTAATTTAAGATTTTGATAAAATCGGAATGCAATCAAATCGAAAAGCAAAAATAATTATTCTAATAATTTTAGGATTCTTTATCGCTTTTTCAACTATAATTACCACTAATCTCAATTCAGAGTTTAGTTAGGATAGTAGTGTAATTAAAATTAGGCTTTGAATTTACCTTTCTTATTGAAATGAGCTGTTAAATCTTAACGGTTTCAATTTAACGGACAAATATGTATTTAATTTAAATATTAATAATATTATATGCTTACCTAAGGGATATGCTATAATTTTAATATTCATTCCTTTTTTAAAAATTTTAATGATTAACAGGGTTATTAAAATGAAGGTTAAATCTAAAAGATTTGTGGTTTTATTACTCCTTTTCTTTATGGGAATCGTTATTATTAATGCTGACTCATTCAGTTGTCAATTAAATAGTCAAAATATCAAAAAATCCTTAGAAAATAACGATAATCTAATTAATGATCAAATTAAGGTAAGTTATGGGGGTTATACAAGTTATTCAGATGTTAATTTTGATGTGATTGAAAATGCATCAAGTAGAATAAATAATAGAGATTTCTGGGCAGTTGAAAGTAATTATTTTGACCAAATAACACCTTCGAATTGGAGTGTTAATTCGATGGAATTTGAGATTGAGCCCTATTCAAAAGAACAAAAGATAGTGGATTCTACATTTGACATAGATGAAGCAATTTCACCATGGTATGATGATTCCTTTGAAAGTGGGAAGGGATATTTTGTTCAATCATTTGAACCAGATAATCATCACCCCGACTATGTAAGAACAACAATTTATAATGGCAACGACAGATCAGAATGGGATCCTGCTTTTAGAGAAGGAAACTATGCTTTATGGAGTCAAGATCTGAAAGAACTTAATCCAGATAATTTAGATATCCAAAAGGGTAAAATGATTCAGAATTATGATCAAACATATGAAAATTTTAATAATTTTCAAACCGACCCTTCTTTTTTTAAAGACACAGAAACTCCCTATGGGGGTAAATATGATCCAGTTTGGGATTTAGTTGAATTATTCTATGATGATGTTGCAGAAGCACTTCAAGTTATAATATTTCCCCATGAATCCCTTGTAGGAGGGAACCCCTCTGCAGCTTGGTGGTATTTTTTAGATATTCCATATGTAGTAGATTATGCGCAATTGAAAATTTCGTGGAGTATTGATGATGATTCAACATTTGAATCAGAAGATGAATATGAGGTAAAAGCTAGAATAAATAACAAATATATTGATGGAAGTAAATGGATTTCAAAAACTGGAGATGTTCCCTTTAATGGATCAAGTGATTCATTAATGGCTTATACAAACAATCTAACTATTGGACATATATCTCACAATACCATCTCTAGAACATATAATATAACGGATTTAATCGACGGATTAGTCGGTATTAATAAATTTGATTTCGGAATTTGGGCAAAAAATCCTTCTCATAGTGGGGATGACGATATAATTGTTGCTAAATTTGAATCAATTGAGTTTATGTTTAATACTTCGGATAAGTATGAAGTAGCTTCTTTAGAATTTGATTATAAATGTATTGATGAGGATTCTAATTTTGAAAATCCTTTTAT
>JBHLKB010000140.1:0-6456 GCA_048887205.1 Candidatus Hodarchaeota archaeon | reverse complement strand
TATTAATACTTCCAATTGAGTTTATGTGAATTTTATGAATAAAAAAAAAGTTATTCCTGTGCTAGTATTAGTCTTTATTATAGTTTTGATAATCGCCTTAGTCGTAGTTTTCCTTCCAATACAACCACTATTAGGGCCAGGATCTCGTAAAGCAATCATACTTAGTAGTGCAAATGATTATTATAGAAAAGATGGGGAACCTGATTTTAATGATGGAGAAGATTCAAAATTTGACAGTGAAAGTCCGGGTCCGTCTAGGTGGGTAGATTCTGGTTTTAATGCGACTGGTGGTATTGACAGCTCACTCCCCGGTCATGATACTCCTGGATTTATATTTTTTTATGCAAATCTTAGTGGGCCTCAACCCACATATGTTAATGTGGAGTTCGTATACAATTGGACAAATTATTATCCATTATTAAAATACGCTGCATATAATCTTTCTGGCTGGGTTAATATCACAACTAATATTAACAATCCACCTATTCTGCCTACGTCTATAACACTTCCTGGGGCAAGAATAGGATTACGGTGGTTAAATTCTAGTAATGGGATAGTGAGAACAGATTGGTCACCAGGATTAACTGGAGGTTTTTTTGGATGGACATTTTTGAATGTAACCAGTATTGCTGACAATTCGACTTTAAATGAAATAACTCAATTACATTTAGTTTTATCAGTTGAGGGTCTTATGAATGGTGGTGACATGGTACTTTTTGATGATATTAAAGTAGAATATTGGTTCCCCCCTCCAATACCGAGCCCTCCTCCTAGTAATGTTGATTCAGATGGCTTTCCTGCTCAAGCTCTCCAAGTTTACTGGATTTTAAAGAATCATGGATATACTGATGATAATATCTTCTTAATACTTTATCATACGGGAGATGATATAATAGATATTGAAGCAAATGATGGTATCTTCAATGATTTAAATAGATCTGGGATTAAAGCAGAAGTGGACGTAGAGAATGATGATGTGAATGCCAGTAGGTTTAAAGAAGAAATAGATATATCAATTCCCGGTTCATTTGCTTCTGGAATAAAACCAAATGACCAGTTAATAATTTATATGGTTGATCATGGCTCGAATAAAGTACTCGGAGATGGTAATGCAACGTTTCATTTCGAAGCAGACGATAGTTACATTACCGAATCGGAATTTTTTAATCTTGTTAAACTTATTAATTGTGAACGAATGTTGATAAATATCGATATTTGTTTCAGTGGCAATTTTTTAAACACAGGTCCAAACATAGGAGCAAGTTGGTATAATATACCCAATTCCATATTAATCACCTCAACAACGGATATATTTTCATGGTATTGGCGACATAATAATAATGCTGATGGTTTTGCGGGATCATGGTTTTTTCATCAATTCTGGGAACAACTGAATCAAAGTTATACACTAGGAGATGCGTTCAATAATGCTAAAAATCATATTCCCTCAGGACAGGTGAAAACTATAAATGAAATTCAATCGCCTTTAATTCAAGATAATTTAGGAATTAAAGATCTTTGGGGTTTTAGCGGCAATCCTCAACTATAATTAAATTGATTCTTAATTTTTTTATTATTTACTTATTATTCTCTCAATTTAAGAATTTTAAACTTATGATTTAACTTCTTGTTGAATAGAGTTTCTTGAACAATTGCTAGTCTGTTGAGTTAAAATTTATATTAGGCTTATAATTTATTCTAACTTAATAGAGAGAATATAAAAGATTTTAATGAAGTTGGTGCGTGAAAAGAAGAAAAAGGTCCGCATTACTACAATTATCACTTATTTTATATTGATTTTAGCGAATTTCATTGCCTTAAATATTATTATAAGTGTTTTTTTAGATTATGCAGAAGATTGTAGTGAATCTCTAGATAATTATGGATTTCAAAATAAAAAAATTACTCCTAAACTTGCTAACAATGACACAACAGCACCAATTCTTACGTTTATTAACCCTTCTATAAATAATTCGATAATTACCCAATACTCTTATGATATAATTGTAAGTGTATCAGATGAAAATCCGCCTTTATCAGGTAATGTTATTATTCAAATTTCTAATTGGACTAACTTCTTGTTTAATGCTTCTATGAATAACACTGGAGGAGATTTGTGGAATTTTAATTGGGTTAATTTAAGTCAATACACCCATCAAGAATGGTATATTCTCCAAGTTTGGGCAAAGGATTCATCACTGAGCGGTAATAGTAACTGGTCAGGGGCATTTTATGTTTTTCTGAACATTTATCCCTCAAATGGGCCCCCCATCTTAAATATAATTCTAAATTTAGTTATTATTATAGTTATTTTTATAGCAATTTTCTATTATCTTAATAAAAAAGTGTTATACAAATCATCTTGAGAGAAAAATCACGAGCAATAGGATTATTTTGTAAAAAATAATTCTTTTAAAAGATTAATTCTTCTTGTTAAGCCTTAAATTTGATATTTGTTATATTTACAAACTATTATTAAGTAAACGCAGTGAAAACGGAAGTATCCTCTGCTGGTTTTACTTAAAGCAATTATATTCAAATTAATATTTTCTATACAAAAAGAATAAATGCTAAAATTTTCATTAATTACAAAACATAAAATAATCATTTTCGGGGTTAATTTAATATTGAGTAATGTGGAAGAGAAATCTGCCTACCCGTATATTACAAAATTCAAAAAAGAAGCGTTTAAATCTTTTGTTAGACTAAAAAAGCGGAAAATAAAGCCTTTTTATTATAGTCAATATAACAAACTCGTCGGTTTTTATCAACATTTCAATCAATGTATCTTAGATTCTCCTAACTTAGATTTAGAGACTGTGTTTTGGTATCTTCTACTTAAAAAATACCTGAAAGAAGACAAGAAAGAAAATAGGGATGATTTTTTTAATTTTATTAAAAAATGTGAAATCCAACAATATGATCAGATAGGTTTCAAATTATCACCTACTTCTTTAAAGGCTCCAGATATTTATTCTACTTATCTAGCATTATCATGTTTAAAAAATTTGGGTCTTTTAAAGGAGTATTTAATTTCTGAAGGTCAAAATCGTTGTATCGATGAAATTAAAAATTTTAATATGTCCCATAAGAAAGGGAATGCATTTTTACATTGTCATGATAATGATTGTGATGTTTGTAAAAAAGTTTCATCTACTCAAATATTATATTATGTTTTAGAAATTTTCACTTTATTAGGAATAGATGTTCGGACCAATAGGGATCAATTTCGTTCATATCTTGTAGACAAAAAAAAAGGCTTAATATCAATTTTTAGATTTCTCTGCTTAAAATTTTTGGATTTAGATCTAGATGTAAAAGAAAAGGAGATACAATATTTTCATCAATTTCAGAAAGAAAATGGAGGTTTTAACTTTGATCAAGATGATATCATTGATACAACTTTTTGGATAGTTTATATTCTTGAGCTTTATTCATGGATGTTAGATTATAATCCCGCTGGTATATATTCTTTCTTAACTAAAAATTTAAATGAAATCATAGGAGCTAGAACTGATTGGAATTTTGATAAATTACATCGTATATCAAAATTAGTTATTACTTTATCATTCATTTGGAAGAAATTCATTGATGAAGTTGAGAGAGTAATATTTAAACAATTAGAAAAAGAAAAGTATATTGATTTAAATCAATTAAAAACTACATTTGGGTTATCAGGAGACATTGAAGAACTAATCTCATATATTAATCTTAATTACAATTTCAATTTGAGAATTCTAGATAATGGGATTGAATTCAACAATTATATAAATAATCTTAATAAAGGAAAAAGGGAATATTTTCAGAAATTCTATGAAGAAATCAATAATAATAGTATTGTTTCTCTTTCAGAAATTCTTAAAAAACATAAAATACTCAATTTTGAGCCATTAAAATTAAAAGAAGAAGTATTTCCAATTATCAGAGATATGGTCGAGAAAAAATTTTTTATAGGTAGTATTAGAACAAAAAAAGGATTTTTAGGCTTAAAAACTAAATATTATTTCTTTCTCACGTATTTATTAAAAAAAATAATTCTAGCTGACACAGAAATAAATACGGAAAGATTTTATAAAGAAAAAGAAGAATTGGAAGATTTTAAGAATGATATTTATAATATGACTTTGAAATTAAAAAATATTTCACTTCAGATAAGGGAAGAAATAGATAGTTATCTTTTAATTAATGAGATAGACTACGCGAGGGAGAGATTAAAATTTATTTTACGAAACGCCTTAATGGAAGCAGATTTTTTAAATGAAAATATTGAAAACTCAATAAATGAGGGTTTAATTTATATTAATATACAAACTAATTTAGGTTCTGAAATTGCTAAGTGGAATAAGTTATATGGTTTCTTACAAAAACGGTTAGTAGAATTAGATTCATATCTTAAAGCGAAAATCCAAGAAAAGGAAGAATTAAGAAATTTAAATAATTTGTTGGATAATCTAGAAGAAAAAATAATAATTTTAGAAGAGGATTTAAATAGAAAATTTGATTCTTTTAAGAGACTATTTAAAGAAAATCTTGAAAAAGAATATAGCAACGAGAAATTCTATTTGACAATCCAAGATCTAAATAACCTCTCTCAAAATTTAAGAAAATGTGATGAGACAATATATAAAATTTCTCAGCAGGTTACAACTAAAGAAAAAAAAGTAATTAAAAAGCATAAAAAAGTGATTGATAATTGGATTAAAATTAAAGAAAAATTTGAAACAGAATTTAACTCATATGCTGATGGTTTTCAATTTTTTAATACTAATTTTAAAAGGATTGAGGAGATTAATGAGCGTATAAAAATTGAAATAGAAAAAATTAGTGAAAAAGCTAAAAGTAAAATCATCACAAATCAATATCAGGATGCTTTTGATATCATCAGAAGAGAATTAGATCTTTTATTAAATGCCAAAATTATTGAAATTAAAGAATTTCAATCTATTATAAAGAGAGAAGTAAAAAGTAATCAGAAACTCTATCTACTTTATCGTCATTTAAAGGAGAAATTAGAAAATTTAGAAGCCGATGTGATTGAGTTAATTTCAGATCAAGTGAGAGCCTTAAAGACTAAAGTTATAGAAGAAAGAAATAGAGCTAAGATCGAGGATTTTGATAATTTTATTTCTCAAGAGATTTTTGAGTATAAATCTCAATTAGGCACAGTCAAAAAAGATTTAGATCATTCTACTAATCTAAAAATTGAAGATGTAATAACGGAATTTGATAATCTTCAAAATAATTTTGACAAGAAAAATAGGCTTTATTTAAAAAAATTTAATGAATATAGTAGGAGTATTGAAGATTTTAGTGAAAAATCGAAATTAAATATTGTACAATGGGAAAAATTCAATGATTTTTTCAGGAATGAAATCTTAAATTTAAAGGAGCAGTATATTAATGATATTATTTCTCATAAAATCAATATAATGGCTATTGAGAAAAAAACAAACAATATTAAATTAGTCGATTTGAAACATGATTTAAATCTCTCATGTAAGGTTCTCATTAAAAGATTAAAAAATATGATTGAAATTTCAAAAATTAATGCAGAACTTAATGAAGATGATAAATATGTTTTAGTTTTTACAGATTATTACTATTTAAATAAAGAATTTAAGTATTTTATTGATAATCAACTATTAAAATCAAATAGAGAGAAAATTGGGAAGATTTTGGCGCTTTTTGACTCAAGTATAAGAAATAGGACTTTGAATGTAAATATGTTAGAGTTACAAAATAGAATAAAGGATTTAACTATTTTTGATGATAGTTTGCTAAAACAATTTTCTGAAAAAGTAATTGCGCTCCAACTAAATCAAGAAAGAGAAGAATATATTGAAACTAAAAAATATTTTGAATCAGTTTTGGAAAATGACAAAATAGCGATAAGTAATATTAAAAAGAGCTTAGAGCTTTTTAATAAGATGCAGACTTTCATTGAAAAGCAATTTAATGTTCTTAATATAGAATTAAAAGAATATTCCACTAAAATTTTCAAAGATACAGAACGTTATGATAATTATATAAAAATTCAAGAAAATTTTGAAAATAAAAAGCAATATTTCAATGAGAATTTAAATCAATCCCAGGAAAAAATTGAAGAACAGATTAATAAATTATTGAGAAAAACCAGTGATTCAATTAAGTTAATTCCTGAAATTCGAGAATTCTATGTAAAACTGAAGAACAATTTTTTAAACGATTATGACAACAAAACACAAAAAATAAATGATCATATAATAGTATTGAAAAATGAAACATTCCGAGAACAATTGTTGGGTTTAGTTAATAAAGGTAAGATACATTTAAGTCAATTATTAGGAAATCTGGAAAGAAAAGTTGAGGATAACATTGAAATTAAAGAGTTTAAAAAGAGTAATGTAATAATTCAAAGGAGAGCTAAAAGTATTGATGATGAGATAAAAGAGATCAGGAGAAATGTAAATAATAAAA
>JBHLKB010000139.1:0-6485 GCA_048887205.1 Candidatus Hodarchaeota archaeon | reverse complement strand
AAAAAAAATATTGAAAAAATTGAAGAGGATTTTAAAGCGCAGGAGAGTAAATTTGGACGATGTCTTAAGGATATTAGCTTCTACCATTATTCTGATCCCAATCTAGCGTATGAAAATTTTTACAACTTATTTGAAACAACCCAAAAGGAGATTATAATGACCTCATTACCTCCATCTATGCTTAAAAGATTAGAACCAAGTTTTTATCGGGCTTATAGGAGGGGAATCAAAATTAAACTCTATTTTTCATTAACGGATTTTGAAGTAATAACAAATTATCTTGAAATTATAACAGATATTTTAAGAAGAATAAAAATTCAGATAATTCAGACAGAACAAAAAACATGTCAGGTGATTAGATATAATGATGAAATTGTGAATATGGGAAATATATTAATAGATGAGAATTATTTGAACTCCATCATATTCAAAGAAGATGAAACATTGCATGTTGATGGTTTTCGAAGTCCATTTGCAAAACAAGCTAAAAACTACTTAGAAGTGTTAACAATAATTAAAAGAATAGAAATTGAATATCCTGAACCAATTAAAAAAATATTGGATACAATAAAAGATACTAAAATGATAAAAACCAGAGATCTTAGTAGTAAATCAAAAATTG
This sequence comes from Candidatus Hodarchaeota archaeon, assembly GCA_048887205.1. Lineage (GTDB taxonomy): Archaea > Asgardarchaeota > Lokiarchaeia > Sigyniarchaeales > SOKP01 > Loki-b32. The sequence continues at coordinate 5,863 of JBHLKB010000139.1, read as the reverse complement.
GTGGTGCTAAATTAAGGGAAATCCTAGAGTTTTTAATTAATGAAGGTTTAATTGAAGAAACGGTTTTAAAAGGAGAAAAAGCAGGTCGACCTAAACGAATGTATTCTGTGATAGAAAATTAGCAATCGTAAATACTATTTAAATTCTAAAGATACTTAATAAAAAATTAATTATCCTTCTCGGGTATCCCTCTAAAATATAGTAGGTGAAAGATATCAGTTAAATATCTTTGCTAATTTAACTTTTTCCCACTCTTGGCACGTATTATAGAATATAAAAATTAAATCAAAATAGACAAATTTGTATTATTACTAATGCTTTTAGAAAACTAATACTCTGTATTAATTTATTTGCATTAAATTTGAGTATAGAATTATGTCAAAAGCTATACAAAGTTATTATGATTGGGAATTATCATTCAAGAATAAATCTAAATCTGATAAGAATTTGAAAAAGGATGATTTCAATTCTCTTGGTATATCTGATTATAGCTTTAAAGATTTCATGAAAAAATGGAAAGAAAAAAATTTTTCTTAAAAAAAGTATATAATATATTTTTTTATTAGCTTATACTTCTTCTCCCCGTTTTCTAGCTTCTAATTCTTTTAAATCTTTACGGAGAACCTTTCCTACTAGTGTTTCAGGTAATTCTTTTCGAAACTCTATGAATTTTGGCATTTTGTAAGGTGCTAAATTTTTTCTTAAGAACTCTTTTATTTCACCTTTTATTTCATCTGTCTCGCGGTAACCATCTTTTAATACAACATATGCTTTTACTTTTTCACTACCACGGAGTTCAGGATCTGGGATACCTATTACAGCAGCATTTTCAATAGCTTCATGTTCAAATAAAACATCTTCAAGTTCTCTTGGATAAACCTTGAAGCCGCTGACAATAATCATATCTTTTTTCCTATCCAGTATGTATAAATAACCATCTTCATCGATTTTCCCAATATCACCCGTTAGAAGCCATCCATCTTTCAATTGATTTTCGGTTTCCTCTGGCTTATTCCAGTAGCCTTTCATTACTTGAGGGCCTTTAATTATGATTTCACCTTGCTCACCAATAGGAACAATTTTAGTGTAGTCGTCGACATCAACAATTCTAGTTTCTGTACTTGGTAAAGCTAACCCAACAGAGCCAATTTTCCTTTTTCCACCAAGGGGATTAACATGAGTTGCGGGAGAAGCTTCAGTCATCCCATATCCTTCAAGAACCGTAGAACCAGTTCTTTCTTCGAATTCTTTAAGAACTTCAGGTGGCATAGGAGCTGCACCAGTATTACAAACTTTAATTGATTTAAGATCTTTTGCATAATCTTCAAGATCATCTCTTTCCAATAAGCGCATATACATAGTTGGTACACCTGGAAAAAATTCAGGATGAGTTGCTTTAATTATTTCAAATAAAGTTTTTTGGTCACGAGGATCAGGTGCTAAAGCAATAGTTGTTCCGAAGTGAATAAAAAGATTCATACAGACATTCATTCCATAGATATGAAAAAGAGGTAAGGTACTAAGGACAGTACTTTTTCCTCTCTCTCCCACAGACTTATTCCATTCATACATCATAACAACATTCGAGACGAGATTTGAATGTGTAAGCATTGCTCCTTTAGGTAAACCCGTTGTTCCTCCAGTATATTGAAGTACAGCTAAGTCTTTATAAACATCAGTTTCAAATTTAGGGGGTTTTGGCTTTGTTTTATTAACTAATTTTAGAAATTGAATAGTGCCACTGATTTCAGGTGGTTCTCTTTGACCAAGCGGATTAGCCATCGGAGCATAATCAAATACATTGGTTATAATTATATGTCTAAGACGCGTTCTTTCTTTAATATTGTTAATTTTTTCAACTTGATTATCCCAAGCTATAATTATTTCAGCTCCAGAATCGTTTAATTGGTAGGCTAATTCATGTTCAGTGTGAAGTACGCTACATGCTGTTACTATTCCTCCTGCTTTCAAAATAGCATAGAAACTAAAAAGAAATTGAGGAAAATTTGGCAACATAATAGCTACAACATCTCCCTTCTTAACTCCTAGATCCACTAGAGCTGTAGCAAGTCTATCCGCTATATCCTTGAATTTTTTATATGAAATTTTATGTTGCATAAACCAAATTGCAGTCCTGCCACTAAATTCTTTTGCTGCATTATCAAGGAATTCATAAACATTCATTTCAGGAAAATCTATTTCAACTGGAACATCATCGTCATAAAACCTTAACCAAGGTTTCGCATCATATGGGTTTTCACTCATTTTAAATCAACTGCTTTAAATTATCTCATTTGATTGATACAATTAAATATTATATTATATTTAAAAACTATTAAATCTCTTATCAGATAATAAAATTTAACAAAAGTGGACTAAAATTTGAAATAAGATAAAAAAATTATTTTACGATTTGCCAATACTATCTAATGCCATTAAAGCTGCGGTTTCAACAAGTTCGGATTTACTATGCTCTAAAGTCTTTAAAACTGAAATAACCTCAGGGTCGTTCGGGCTTATTTTTACTAGAGCCTCAATAGCTCGCCATATGACTTCTATATTTTTATCATTGAGCGAATTTATCAATGCAGATTTTGCTTTAGATGCCATTGGACCAATCTTTCCTAATGCGATAGCTGACTCAGTGCGAACTCTTGGTTTTGGATCAATTAATGATTCTATTAAGGCGGGGATTGCGTCTACGGCAATTTCACCTAATTTTCCCAATGCTCTTACAACTTCTGTACGAACACTTTCTTTTGGATCCTTTAATGCATCAATCAATCTAGGAATTGTTTCAATAGCATCATTTCCCATCCCTCCAATAGCCCAAATCGCTAAACTTCTAACTTGTTTTTTGGGGTTATCAATCGCTTGGATTAATATAGGGATTGCAGGTTTTCCAATATTGCGAAGTGAATCAGCTGCTTTACCTTGAATTCCAATTTTCTTATCTTGTAGTGCTAAAGATAATGCGTTAAGGATTGCTGGTTCGGAAAGTTTCAACTCACCTAATGTTTCTGTCACACCTTTTCTGATTATCGGATTATAGTGTTTCATATATGCAAGAAGGCCTGGAACAGCATCACTTCCTATTTGAGAAAGAGTATAAATGATTGCTTTTCGTACTCTCCAGTCCTTATCACCTAACGCTTTAAGTAAAGCTGGAATAGCCCTTTCTGTACCTTTTCCAATCTGTGAGAGTGAATTCACCGCAGCTGTTCTAACAGACCAATTTTGATCTTTAACACTGTTTACCAAATCTAAAATTGCTGAATGAGCATCAGGACCAATTTTTCCAAGAGCTTCAGCTGATTCTTTTCGTACTACTTCACTACTATCATTAAGGCCAATAACCAAGCTAGATATCGCTTCATTGGATGCATATCCAATCTTTCCTAAAGCTATTGCCACTTCTTTTCTAATTGATTCTTCTGGATTATCAATAAATTTTGATAACGTTAAAACCCCTTGCTCAGCAACGTTTCCCATTTTTCCTATTGATCTAACTGCTTCACGACATATACTCCAATCATCATCCTCTAAACATGACACTAGTTCAGATAACGCAGAACTAGACTGCTCTCCTAATTCACCCAGGGCATAAATTGCATTGAATCGTATTGACCTTATTTCACTATTAATATGTTTTATGATTTCGGGTATAATTGTGGGATCTTTTTCAACTCTTGCAAGAATTAGGTCAATTCTAGCATCTCTTAACAGTTTTTCTAAAGGAGCCGACATCTTTGAATCACCTTATATTCCTAAATAAACTTTTTTTATTCGTGGTTCCTTTTCAAGTTCTTGTTTTGATCCTCTCATTTCTATTTTTCCTTCTTCCAAAACATGAATAAATTCTGCCGTATCAAGTGCAAGTACAGCATCTTGTTCTACTAGCAGTGTAGTAGTGCCAGTATCCTTGATTTGATTGATTGCTTGAAATATTATTTTCTTAAACCTCGGTGCTAAGCCTAATGAGGGTTCATCAAGTAAAAGGAGTTCTGGATCTGCCATCAATGCTCGACCAAGAGCAAGCATTTGTTGTTCTCCCCCACTAAGTGTACCTGCTCTTTGTTTTTTTCTTTCCATCAAACGCGGGAACATTTCGAACACAAAATTCAAGATTTCATTATATTTTTTTCTATTTCTTAATGAATAAGCACCCATTTGAAGATTTTCTAGAACTGTCATATCATAGAAAAGTTTACGACGTTCAGGACATTGGGATATCCCCATTTTTGCAATTTTATGAGCATCAGTATCATCGATTCTTTGCCCCTTAAATAAGATTTTTCCTCTATCTATCTCTTCTAATCCAGAGATTGCCCTTAATAACGTTGTTTTACCAGCTCCATTTGGTCCAATAACTGCTTCAAGAGCTTGTTTTTCAAGGCTTAAATTAATTTCTTCTAAAGCTCTAGCTTTCTCATAATAATGATAAACTTTTCTTATTTCAATTATCTTATCTGTTTCTTCAATTTTGGCTTTCTTACTTTTTCTCATATGTTTCACCTCTACCTAAATAAGCTTCATAAACAACTTTATTATTAACGACTTCATTTGGAGGACCATCTGCAATTAATTTACCTTGGTGCATAACAAGTACTCTTGGAACCAATGCCATGAGCTCTCTTAATACATGCCCAGCGATCATAATTGTGTGTCCCTCTTCATTTAATTGTTTGATTAATTCAACAATGATCATTTGTTCTTCATGGGAAAGACCACTAAAAGGTTCATCAAGAAGAATTAACTCAGGGTTTGAAGCAAGTGCCCTAGCGATTTCAAGCTTTTTCAAATCACCAAATGGTAGTATTAATGGTGGGATCCTTGCTTTATCGATTAATCCTACAGATGCTAAAATCGAACTTGCAAGTTGGGTTACTCCAATATTCATGCCCATTGTTTTCCCTCTTGGAGACATGCATCCTACAATCACATTGTCAAGGCATGTAAGGCGTCGCAAGGGCCTTACTATTTGAAATGTTCTTGTTATCCCCTGCTTCACTCGTTTATAAACTCCAAATTTTGTAATATTCACTCCATTAAACCAGATTGATCCCCTATTTGGGTCTTCAGATCCAGCTATTAAGTTAAATAATGTGGTCTTTCCAGCACCGTTAGGTCCGATTAAACCAATAAGAGAGCCACGATTTACTTCAAAGCTCACATCATTTACAGCAGTCAACCCACCAAATCTTTTTGTCAAATTTTTGATTTGAAGAATTGTTCCCATATATTTAACCTCTTTATATAGCTAATTTTTATTATTAATTTATTTACCTCGAAGAATATCCCATAATGATTTTGAATGTCTTATCAAGGGTTCCATTATTCCACGGTCTGTAACTCGTATAATTATTAATAGAATCATAGCAAAGATAAAAACGGAAATAGTTTCAATTTGTGTAGTTAATGCAGTTGGAAGATTCGGAAATAAAAACGTGATTACTTCATTTATAACTCGGGTTAAAAGTACAAACGTAAAAGCACCTAGCACTGCTCCAGAAATTGTGGCAATACCTCCTAATAGAGTAAAAATAACTGGGAAAAATGATAACCTATTCGAAAACAATTCAAAATTTACGTTTCCCAAATGGAGTGTATAAAGAACTCCAGCTAGACCAGCAAAAAATGAACTTATCATAAATGAAATTAATTTATATTTTGTAATGTTAATCCCTGAAGCCTCTGTTGCATAGTCATCATCCCTGATTCCCTTGAATATGGTACCGAGCTTTGAATTATAAATAGCAAGTAAAATAACAATACTAACAATCATAATAATTAAAACAATTACAAATTCTCTCACTGGGTCGGTTAATCTCCAGATTCTTAACTCGATCTCTAAGTCTATAGA
>JBHLKB010000138.1:0-6495 GCA_048887205.1 Candidatus Hodarchaeota archaeon | reverse complement strand
AATACCTAATGCGCGACTCGAAGTCATTCCAGGTGGAACACATTTAGTTCTCATTGAGAAACCTAAATTAGTAAACCAACTAATTGTAAGCTTTTTAAAGAATGACTAAAATATTTAAAGGAATTTTCATTGAAATCAGACGCTGAATTTACCTTTCCAATAAATGGATACTTTAAGAAAATATTAAAAAATAAAGAAATTATGCTCAAGAACATACTCCATCCTTCTCATCTCAAACCATATTAACATTACCGCTCCTTTCCACAACCCTCACACCCTAAGCCTGAACCTTGTGATTCCCATTTCAACACCACACACTCGTGCCATTGAGAGTGAAAGGCTAAATAAGTCGCCCGAAAGCTCCCTATGTACACCCCCACCTCACTAACCCGGTCTTATACTGGTGCACTCGTCTCGTATACTCAGTTCACTTCACTGTGCTTTTTTTTGCCTTTAAATTTTTTTAAATTTTAGGAGCTGTAGACTTAATTTTAAATTTAAGAAATTTCATTACTTTTTTGTATAAAAAAGAAGTTAATAATCAGAAAATTTAGTAAATTAGGGTGATAAAAAATGAAAGATCGAGTAAAAAACATAAGTTTGATATTAGCAATTGTTATTGCGGGGATTTCGCTCCCAACAAGTATAGTATCTTTTATGGATCCACCGACAACTCCGATTATTGAGATTTATAACTATTATTATAATAATACCATAATAGAAAAGTACAATCAAACAATAATCGAACAATCTAATTATACTGGAAAACATATCATTCAACCAATTACATATCTTCCAGCACTGAATAGTGGGGCTACACTTGAAGGTATTTGGATTGACCTTAATGCAATAGGTGAATATATGTATGCAACTTTTTTCGCAAATAGCGATGTCGTAGATACTAGCGAAGATGTAATATTTAGATTTATTATGAATTGTCAACAAACAGATCCGTCTTTAGAAATGTTAAAGTATGGAGCTCATACAGCAACAGATAATACAACCACTTTTTCTTGGAACATAGATATTGATGTAGCTATTAGTTTTAACACGACAGCAATAGTAATGTTTATATATGAATATATTTTCGATGCGGTAGATGTAGAAGATAACGATTGGCTTTCTTTTGCTTTAAAATTAAATGAAGCATCACGAAGAGTAGGAATTATGTACGCAGAAGTGGAATATATACATGTCTGAACTTCATTCAATTATGCGATAAAAACCAAAACTGCAGTAGAAATTAGGCTCATTTAACATAGATCTCACTACAAGGATTGCCTTTCCATTAGAAGTAAATTCAATTAGATATGAGTAATTCAATGATCCTCATCTGGTAAAGTTAAGTAAAACTTATTGTATAAGTGATACTCTTTATTTGGACGTAGAATCTAAGCGACACACCCAAAGAAGATTATTTTAATCCTTGTTCTAAAACATACTCCATCCTCCTTATCTCATCTCAAACCTCTCCAAACACTCTTCACTAATCTTCTTCTAAATTCATTAATCTTTTGGATTTGGCAAATTTATTAATCCCAATCATTACTAGTATAAAACTGATAATAAACGCAAACCCAGATGTATATCTGAACACTGTAGATACTACATACCCAAACATAAACATACCACAAAACCAGATTAAAATGATTACCAACCCTACAACTAAAAATATCAACCCTTTTCTTTGATTTTTTCTCATAGGGTCACCCCCACCAAAGGAATTTTCATTGAAATAAAAAAAAAGATTCTAATATTTATTTTTAAATATTGAATATACAACAAAGAAAATAGAATGTACAAGGTTCAATATTCCGCTCTTAATCGAATATCAGAGATAAAGATATTTCGCTATAAAAATTTAAAAAGTAAAAATTTCATTGATTCGGGTTCTAATCTCAGGGGCTTATCAAGTTCTAGCATTTCACTGGTTTTAATAATCTTATCAAAACTTAATATTTCTATTTGCATATTTATAATTTAATTAAAATCTATCAGTAATCAATAATTTAAAGGGATCTAAAAAGATGGGATATTTACCATACAATGTAGAATTGAAAGCAATTTTTTGGATTGCCACTATGTGTTTTTTGGCATTCGATGGAATATTATTTGTTATAAAATATATTAAAGGTGATAAAGAAAACGTAATACAGAGAGATTTTAATCGTGCGCTTGGAATTTTCTTCTTTTTATGTATTGGTGTTGGGTTATTTTTCATCCTTTCAGATTTCGAACGTGATATATATGGTGAATCTGAATTATATTTTCGTTTATTGTTAACATCTTATATATTTGGGAACTTAGCTTTTCTAACAATTATTTTTACTGCTGAAAGAAGAATTATTAACACTAGATATTGCTTAAGTTATGTAACTCTGTTAATGTTAGGAACAAATGTTGCTCTCATGGCATTTTTCCCGCATCTAACCCTAATAATTAGATACGTCAATTACGGAGTAAATGGTACTGAAATCGCAATTTTATTATTCGCTTATCTATACTTTATTAAGAAGACTAGCGGTGAATTAAAAAGAATAACTATTCTTACTTTAACAGGGATAACCATTGCCTCATCTGCAGTTTTATTGCAATCAGACTTTCTAATTTCAAGTGGCTTAATTTCACCTTATATCTCCCCTATTTTTTTTATTGTTGGTTTAGGCCTTTTCGCATATGAGACTTTAAGAAAAAAAGGTTTAGATATCCTAGAGATGGTAGCAAAACATAAAATGACAACTTTATCAAAGGATTTTTGGGATATCATAGAACAATTTGAATGGAAAAGTACTGAGAAAAAACAATTTGTAAAAGATATGCTTGGATTAACTCCTTACGACCGTGACGAACTTCTTAGAAATATGTTAAGTAAATTTAAACATATAGAATAGGGGGTCAATTATTCAAAATTGTCGCTTAGAAGCTATGAAGAGGAAGAGATGGTGTACACCGCAGTTCAAAATTATTTGAATGAAAATAAAATCCTGGATAAAAGTAATGTAATTAGTTATATTAATTCATATTTTGCAAAAGCTTCTATAAATATAAACGTTAAAGGGATTATAAAACATTTAGAATCATTAGTAGAAAAGAAAAGGATTGTCGAGGGTTCAAAATTAACTAAAATTAATGTGTTACGTAATTCTAGGCGGAAAAATATTCATGAGTTTATTAGTGAAAATCCAGGAGTTTATTATAATAAGATCGTAAAAGACTTAAAATTGAGTAATCATGTAGTTTATTGGCACACAAGTATTCTTTTAAAATTTGGGTTTATTAAAACAATAAAGATCGAAAATCATGAAATATTTTTTAATTCTAAGCTAAAGCAAGATGAAGTTAAAAAGCATTATTTTTCTACTATAAAAGAAAAAAGTAAAAAAATGGTAAATTTTCTCAAAAATTATGAATTGGGAATTACAGGACTCAAATTAGCGTCAATTTTACATATTCATCCAAAAACTGTTAAAAAGTATCTTATTTATCTTGAAGAGGTTGGCTTAGTTGAAAAGAAAAAAGTTTCAGCTAAAAAAACTTTATACTTCTACAAAGACTATTAAAACCTAGATTTTTTTTGTTGAGTATATAGATAAATCCTATATATCATCATTGTAGCGAATTTCTAAAAGTTTTTAGTTAAATATCCCATAAGTTTATCCAATTTCAAATATAAATCCCAAATTTTAACTTAATTTATTGTAAGAAAATTTAATAGGATAGAATTTCACCAAATTGATTTAAATTGAACCAAGAAAATTTAAAGATTTAAATAAATTTAATTAAAAATTTTTTACCAGAATCTAAATTAAAACCTATTTAAAAAAATTATCCAAAAGGGTGTTCTGTATTGAAGAGGAACATAAAAATAATATTGCTGATTTCTTGTGTTACTATAATTGTAATTGGGCTTTTTCCACTTCAGACAAGAGGAGTTTCCAAGACAATAAGATGGTATAATTTTAGCTCCTATCCAAGTGATCCTACAAGTTGGAGTACTAATTACATAAAATGGATGGATCAGTATAGTCTAACACAGCAAACAACAGGAAAATTTCCAGGAAATTCTTTAGCAGTCAGTTTTCAACCAAGAAGATATGCACAGGGTGTATCCGAATATAATTTAGAATTTGGATTGGATGTACACGTAGAAACAAATATGGGAGATGATGATAAATGGCCACAACCAACAATGGATGATAGCTGTGGTTTCTACTATTATCCAGCACCTATGGCAGTTCAAGAAGTAAAAATTACAACCACATTGCTTCCACTAGAAGATGTTTACTGGTGGATCTTTAAAGTGGGTAAGCAATCTCAACAACCTAAAGATAATGAAATAAGGTTTAAGGGAGCTTGTCAAAATACATTCCTAGGAACTTTTTCATCAAAAAATGAAGAAATGTATAATTTAGTTTTAAATGGAGATTTTAGTTATGGTGATCAGATATGGACTAAATACGGGACTAGTCATGGATCTATAGAATACAATTCAAATTATGGCTATATGAGGCATGGTCTAAAAATCGTAAATAATGATGATGGAAATATAGGAGTCAGAAACCCAAATTGCTATGATGTTTATGGGACAAAGAAATTATATATTAATTACTGGGGTAAAAGAATATCTTCTGACACAGGAACAACAGTTGGTGTTGATTTATATGTAAGATTCACTGATGGTACATACATGTGGTTAATGCCAAATGAATTAAGAATGACTCATAGGGATGGTTATTGGCATCATTACGAATATTCATTTGAATCATCTAAAACTATCTCTTATATACGTGTGTATGCACTAAATTATGAAAAGGGAACTGCTTATTTTGATCAGATATATGTAACTGACGACGGTTGGAGCTTAAACAAAAGAGGAAACTGGGTAACAGGGAACTATGAGAACACTTATAATACATGGGTGCAGGATATGGAAGCTGTTGAGTCCTTTAACACAGCATTAGGTGTTATTGGCAAGGCAATAAAAGTAGCAGGATTATTATCTAAATTAACTGGTATTGGGAGCTCCTTATCTACTGGATTAAGTATTGGAGGTTTTTTACTTAATGCATTAGAACAACCAGTTCCTTCATTTTCCGCTAAGGGTAAAACAAATGGAAAATACTCTGTTTCGAAAAGCTTCGATCATACTTATGGCCATACTGCTAAAAATGGTCAATTTGGCTTTGTATTGGCATGTGATGATTCAACATATTTAATATATGATCTTGATAGAAATGACCTGGATTCCAAAACCACTAGAACTGTAGAAATAAAGATTGAAGTTTGGTGGAGTTATATTGGTGATTCTGATTGGTTAAATATATGTCAAGGTCTCGATACAGCTGACTACGCGTCAATTACTTTTAACATAAAATGCTCAAAATATCAATGGAGTCCACCTTCAAGTGGCGGTGGTGGCGGCGGTGGCGGCGGTGGAGGTCCAATTTACTTTAAATAATTTTTTTTTTTTCTTATTTTAATATAGCTTTTACTCTATCTGTGTATTTTAAAACAAATTTTAATCCTCTAAATTATAATTACTTATCAAACAGAACCTAGCTCTAGAACATACTCCTTCTCGTCTCGTCATAAAAACTTACCATCAACCTTTCCACAACCCTCACGCACTAAGCCTGAACCTTATGATTCCCTTTTCAACACCAAATAATCAAAAACTAAAATATTAAATAACAGCTCATAATCATTTTATATAGAAATCTATGCATTATTAACGAAAAATAATGAAGAGAATTACACTAGCAAAAATTATTTTAAGTTTGGGAATTTTCTTTGCTTTCTCACCAATAATTGCCACTAATCTTAGTTATATTACGGACAATGGCAGCGAAATCTTGAACTTTTGCAATGATTTAATTTTGGATAAAGATAATTTAAAAATTTCAGCTGTATCGGAAAAAATATATATAGTTGGTAATTCTGGTTGGGCTGCGTTTAAAGCTGCGGGGAATTGTACCGGATCAGGGAATTATACACATCCATACGTCATAAAAGATTTAGTAATAGATGGTGGGGGTTCGGGAAGTTGCATCTTAATTAAAAATTCGGAGGTCTACTTCAAAATTGAAAATTGCTCCCTTTTCAATTCAAGCTATCCTGATGCAGCAATCAGATTATCACATGTTAGTAATGGCCAATTAATTGATAATAATTGTTACTCTAATCGCGAAGCGATAGATGTACATAATAGCGAAAACATTAACATTTCGGGGAACACCGCAAATAACAATGATGATTATGGGATAGCTTTAGATTCGAGTAATTATACTACCATTTCGGGAAATACCGCAAATTACAATAATTATGGGATAGCTTTAGATTCGAGTAATTATACCACCATTTCGGGAAACACCGCAAATTACAATAATTATGGGATAGCATTAGATTCGAGTGATTATAACACGATTTCGGGAAATACCGCAAATAACAATAATTATGGGATAGCTTTAGATTCGAGTGATTATAACACGATTTCGG
>JBHLKB010000137.1:0-6529 GCA_048887205.1 Candidatus Hodarchaeota archaeon | reverse complement strand
TTAAAGGCGCAATTTTTCCATCTTTTTCTTTAATCTTTATACCCTTTTCTTTAGATACAATTTCTCCTATTTTCTCGACAGTTATTTTATTTTTTTTTAGTAAATCAATTAACTCATAACTATCTTCATTTTCTATGGCAATTAGTAGGGATCCTGAAGAGATTGTTCCCATTGGATTTAGATTAAAAATTTTGCTTAATTCCAAGGGCTCAGGTAATACATTAATCTTTTCTCTTTCGATAATTACTCCTGTATTAGATGCTATTGCCATTTCAGCAATACCACATCCTAAACCTCCCTCTGTCGGATCATGCATAGATTTTATCTCAAAATGAGTATTTGCGAGAGAAGCTTCTTTATAAACACTTATTCCAGGGTGATAGAGGTAATCTTTACATTTTTCAGTAAAAGTACTATCAAATCCCTTATTTTTTAATTCTTTTTCCTTTTCACGGCCAATAATAGAAGTACCTTCAATGAAAATTCCTTTAGTTAAAATAAGTGCATTTCCTGGTTCTGCCCCTGAGGTAAGTACAAGTTTATTTTTCTCTACTTCTCCAATTAAAGAACCAATTACAATTGGTCTATCAAGACCAGGGGTGATTTCTGTATGTCCTCCAATTACTGTAATACCCATTGATTTGCATGTATCATTAATTCCATTAAATATGCTTTCAATAATGGTACTTGTGGTGATTTTTTGAGGTAATAAAATCGTAGATTGAAACCATTTTGGTTTAGCTCCTGTACATACTAGATCATTAACGTTCACAATTACAGCATAATAACCTATCTCATCAGTTGCGAAAGTAATTGGGTCTGTTTTAGCTACTAAATAATTATTACCAGGGATTTCAATAACTGCAGCATCTTCACCAATTTTAGAACCCATTATTACCCTACTATCTTTTATGTCAATATCTGAGAGTAATTGATTTAAATAATTGTGTTTAAGCTTTCCAAGAGCAAACTTTTCATTAACTCTTTTCATTGTATTAGAATAAAATTCTTTTTGTTTAAAAAAATAATAGGATTGCAAATATATCAATCCATCTTGATATAATAGGAAATAAAATGTGTATATGATAAAATAATATGATTTTATTTAGTTACACCCGAAAATTTAAAATCTATTTCTTCCTTGAAAATAATAAATATAAAAATTCACTTTATAAAAAAGAGTCTGAGCAAAATGGGGTTTGGTAAAGCATTTTTGTTGAGTATTGTTGCGTTTGTTGGAGTAAATTTTATTTTTACAATAATCTATTATGCAATTGGTCCGGGATTTGATGTATTGTTTTTTAATATTCAAAACTATCCTCTGGTGATTCTATATTATTTATTTGGTTCAATTATTAGTACACCATCAATAATTTTTGATTGGATAATAGTATCCCCTATTTTAGGTGCTTTTCTTTTACCGAATTTGATCTTAGGTTTAGGATACTTAGCTGCTCCAATAGTAGCTGCGATTCTTGCTGGAAGATTCGGAGAGAGTAAAGGTCAATGTTTTGGAGGTTGGCTTTTAACGGCAGTTATCAGTACAGTGCCAGTAATTATTGGAACTCTCTTAAGTCCATTTACTCAATTAGAGATTTCAAACATATATGGTTGGTGGCTACCACCACCACCATCACCACCATTTGAGATGATTCTCGTTTTTCCAATCATCAGTTGCCTAATAAATATAATTTTCTATGGCCTCTTTGCTTTACTTATTTCTAAAATCGAATATTATTAATTGGAAATTAAAATTATAAGATTTTATTTTTTTTTTTTATTTCTGCAATTATAAAATGATATTAAAACTAATATAGTTCCTTATTTCTTGACTTTTCTAACAAAATTTTGTTAGATTTTTATAGTTTAAATTAAACTATTTATTAGGAAGGGAAACAAAATTTTCAATATTACATTGGATTTCGCCTTTAAGAATCTCTTTTTTATATAAAATTTGAATTTTGTAATCCTTCTCATCTTCTTTTTACTTTAATAATCCTAAAAGAAATATTAATGGGTTAATAAGACCTCAACTCTGAAATTAATATAAGTAAAATAATAGTATTAGTAAAATTTATGGAACGAGGTCATTAAAGGAATGAGTTCAGGAAAAATAGAGAGAAGCTATCTCAAAAATATTGAAAGTGATTTTATTTTTGAAGAATCTGCTATTATTACCGGACTTGATTTACAAAAAAGTATGTATTTTAAACCTAAATCAAATAAGGAAGGTTTAGAAAAAGATTTTATAAATGAACTAAAACAGACATATAATTATGTTTCAGAAAATCATTTTAAGATGATCAAAGAAATTCATTTAATTTTAAAGGATTCTCAAGATCTAACTCTAAAACAAAAACTTGTTTATTGTAATAGCCAGAGATTTTATATGAAATTATATCTTAAAAGAATTTCTAAAAAGTATAGCTTTTAATTCAATTTCTTTTTCTTTTTGAAAAAGGAATATTGTGAGATTTTAAAAATTCTATATAATCACATAAAAGAGAGACGCTTCTCGCAGCGTCTCTTAAAGATAAGAAGTATAGAACTCGTTTTTTATGTAACAACTTTTTAGCTGAATTAAATCTTTTTGCGAGAAAGCTGTCATCGGCAATATTTGGCAAACAAAATGCAAATGGCTTTAACAATGATTCTAAATTTCTAATCATCTTATTAAAAACATGACGATAAATATGATCGGGCCATAGGGGGATCATAATTATATCAATCTTTGGATCATTCCCTACAATTTCTATACATCTGTTAAAAATATCTAAAATAAATCCAGATGCCCCCAAATCAATGGGATTCTTAATGCTTACATTAACATATGGCAAAGTCTCAGCAATTTTTGATTGTGATTTAGAGGTTAATTCTGGTACCTCTAAATTTTGAGAACCAAATAAATCAGTCATGTTAACAGAAGCTCCACCACCAGGAGTAATTATTCCGACATTTCTTCCTTTTGGAATATATTTTGGATATAACAATTCGAAGGTTTTAATTGTATTCCAAAATTCTTCATTATCTTTAACAATAACAGTTCCTGTTTGCTTAGCCATTGATTTCCATAAACTAATATTTGAGGCTATTGCACCTGTATGTGAAAATGCAGCTCGTGTTCCATCTTTAGTGTGTCCTCCTTTCCATAATATTACTGGTTTAATTTTCGTGGTTTTTTTAAGTTCTAAAAATAATTCGTGACCTGTTGCTGAACCAAAAGATTCTAAATATGCAGCAATAAGGTTTGTTTTTGGATTTTGGCGATAATATCTCATAAAATCTACGCAATTTAAATCGATTTGATTACCGAAACTAATTCCATAACGAAATCTTATATCTCGTTTATATCCAACATCAACTAATTGAGTTAAATGCCCTCCAGATTGTGACATAAATGATACTCCTCCATGATTTCCTTTTTGAGAAGCAAATGAAAATGCCATTCCTGTTTCTGCATTTAAAGGTCCTAAGCAATTAGGACCTATTATTCTTGTATGAGAACCTTTAATAATTTTTAAAAGCTCCAATTCTAATTGTTTTCCTTTTAGATCTCCCGTTTCAGAAAAACCTGAAGCGAAAATTATAACCCACTTTATTTCTTTCACAACACATTCTTTCAAAACCTCTGGAATAAATTTAGTTTTCAGTGATATATAAGCTGTGTCGATAGGAAATGGAACGTCTAAAACAGAAGGATAGCACTTCCAACCCATTAATTTATCGTATCTGGGATTTATAGGATAAAAAGTCTCGGACCATATAGAATCCTTAAAAGCCGGTAAATACATCATTGAGCCTAGTTTGGAGCTCTCTGACGCTCCAATAAATGCAATGTGTTTAGGATAAAACAAAGAATTAAGATCTTCGAAATCTTTTTGATCCTTAACCATTAACTAATTAAATATAAAAATTTTTTAAAAATTTTCTATTACTTCGGTTTATTAACTAAATTTAGAAAAATAGAGTTGTAATTTTTTAATCTGAAAAAACTAAATTTTTAATTTAATTTATAATTAGACTAAACATATTTAGTGAATATTTTCTACTAAGAAAAAGATGTATTTGGAGAATTTAAAATGGCAAGACCAAGTCCGTTAGAAATTTATGCCCTTTTAGATAAGTCAAATTGTAAAGATTGTGGATATGATACATGTATGGCATTCGCTACTGACATTCTCGAAAGAAAGGTGAAAGTTCAAGATTGCACTCATCTAATGCAAGATTCTAAACAAGCAAAAAATCGAGAAAAACTTATTAAACTTATTACCCCACCTCAAAAGCCTGTTATTATTGGAACTGGTGATCGAGCAGTTACTGTTGGAGGAGAAGAAGTATTAATGCGACATCAACTCACTTTCTATAATCAAACAGCAATTTTTATAGAAATTGCGGATGATGATTCAGATTTAGAAGAGATTGTACACTATCTTACTAATCTAAAAATAGAAAGAATTGGAGATGTGCTAACTCTAGACGGAATTGCTTTAAGAAGTGTTTCTGGAGATACTAATCAGTTTAAATTAGCAGCAAAGAAAATCATAGAAATTTCAGATCTTCCAATAATGTTATGTAGTTTAATTCCAGAAATATTAATTCCTGCGGCGGAAGAAATTAAGAATAAAAAACCATTACTCTATGCTGTTACTAAAGATACATGGGAACAGATTGGAAAATTTGCGATAGAAAATAATCTACCTGTTGCTATCGCCTCAAATAATTTAGATGAATTAATATCTTTAAGTGCTACTTTACAGAAATTTGGGGTAAAAGAAATTGTATTAGACTCAGGAACTTATTTTGGACCTGGTAGTCTTTCTGTGACATATGACAATATTATGCAATTAAGAACAGCAGCAATAGATAAAGAAGATGGAAATGCTTCTTGGCCAGTTATGGGTGTACCTGCGGCGTATTGGAGTCAAATGAAGATAGGAAATGATAAAGAGCCTTGGGAACACAAATATCAAGAAGTGATAATGGGGGCCATAATGGAATCTATAGATACAAATTTGATTGTGTTACATACAGGTCAAAAGAAAGAAGAAATTTGGGCACTCTTAGCTCTAATGACTTTACGGCAAAGTGTATTTTCAGATCCAAGGATTTACCCTGCAGTTGATGCTGGTCTTTATAAAATTGGAGAACCGAATGATATGGCTCCAATATTCGTTACGAGCAATTATAGAATGACTAAGATCCCAGTAGAACAAGATTTACAGGGAACAAATTTAAATTGTTGGCTTCTTGTAGTTGATACTGAGGGGATAGGAATAGAAAGTGCTGTTGCTGGAGGTCAATTTAATGCTGGTGGTATAGCGGAAGCCGTTAAGGAATTCAATGCTTTTGATAGCGTTAAACATCGAATCCTTGTTATTCCTGGAATGGCAGCTCGATTAAGTGGAGCGTTAGAAGATGAAGCGGATGCTTATGTGGTAGTAGGCCCACGTGATAGCTCAGGAATTCCTAAATTTATGGAAACTCAATGGAAACCAGAAGAATTCATGAAGGAATATGAATCCTGGGAGAAATAACATACTTCTTTTCTAATTTTTCTAATAATAAAATTTGTATTTTGAAAATTTATTTTTTAAATCAATAACTTTATTATATCTAAAGTTAATTCTTTCAAAGAATTTAGGATTAAAATATTATTATTTTTAATTTTCATTAATTCATTTGCAGAATGATTTCCTGTTAAAACGCCTATAAAAGGACAGTCTAAATTATTAGAGAGCATTACGTCTTTAGGGTGATCTCCAATTACGATGATTTTAAAATTTGGATATTTTCTTTTTAAAATGTCTTTTAATTTTGGATCTAATTTGCCTAACACTTTTCTATCTTCAGTTTCACCTAAAATATAGTCAAAATATTCGCTAATTTTCAAATATTCAATAATTTTAATAGCCATCTCTTGCTTTTTTGATGTTATTATACCTAGGGTAAAATTTAGCTTCTTTAATTCTTTTAATTTTTTTCTAACTCCTGATAAAAGTTTAGATTGATATAGCCCTTCAATCCTATAATATTCTCGAAAAGCAGAAGATAATAATGAAGGATTTAAAGAAGTAAGTGGGGCAAACATATCATCCAATGGAGTTCCAATCATTTTTTCAATTTTCAACTTATCAATTTTTGGGAGATTGTACTTTCTTAATGCATAATTGAATGAATTTACGATTCCTTTCCTGTTATTGATTAAAGTATTATCTAGATCAAAGCTTAAAACAATTTTCTCTGTTTTTTTCATAATTTATTATACTAAGAAGGAATTACTATATTTTAATTTCTAGATAAACTTATTATTTAAAAAAAAAGAGGATTAGGCTTTAAAACATTACATAAGGATGGTTAATAATGGATCTCCTAAAAGAGTCATTCCCATTGAGTCAGGATCACTTGGACCATGTAATGGATTCCAATACCACAATCTCATAGCTTCACCAAAAGTTTTTCCTTGACTTAAGGGGGTGTAAAAGTAGCTATTCATTGTCATGCCACCGATCTTTGATGAGCCGACTAATGT
>JBHLKB010000136.1:0-6601 GCA_048887205.1 Candidatus Hodarchaeota archaeon | reverse complement strand
TCAATTTGTTTTATTAAACTAGTAGGGTTATTATATGAAGCTTTTGTTAAAAAGTCTTATCAATATCTAACAAAAAATCTAATATTTAGGCAAAATACTGTGCTTTCGATAATTTTGAGAGTTTTAACATATTATGCTTGGAAAAATTAATTATTTAAGTTTGGATAAGTGGATAGTTGTAAAAAAAATAAATCAAATTTTCATAAAATTTTTCAAAAATAATTAGTTATTTGACCATATGTCTTTACAAAAAGTAACTATAAAAGATATAATAGAGAAGAAGAAAAAAGGCGAAAATATAGTTACAATAACATCTTATGACTATTCGTTCGCAAAAATTGTTGATGAGAGTGGTATTGATCTAATTCTTGTAGGAGATTCACTTTCAATGGTAATGCTTGGTTACAAAAATACTCTATCAGTAACTATGGATGAAATGATTCATCATACGAAAGCAGTTAGTCGAGGAGTATCAAATGCCTTACTGGTTGGGGATATGCCTTTTCTATCATATAAAATCGATATAAAAGAAGCAGTTAAGAATGCTGGACGGTTTATCCAAGAAGGAGGAGCTGAAGCCGTTAAAGTTGAAGGTGGAACAGAAATGTGTTCTACGGTTAAAGCAATGATCAAGGCAGATATTCAAGTTATGGGCCATATTGGTCTCACACCACAAGCTATTTATGAATTTGGAGGCTTTTTAGTTCAAGGAAAGACAATCGAAGCCGCAAAAAAACTAATACTTGATGCTAAAAATTTGGAGGAAGCGGGTGTTTTTTCTATTGTCTTAGAAAGTATTCCCTGGCAAATAGCTAAATTAATTACAAGTAGCATAGATATTCCTACTATTGGTATTGGAGCTGGACCTTATTGTGATGGCCAAATATTGGTTATACATGACATGTTGGGCATCTTTACTGAAATTAAACCAAAGTTTGTCAAATATTTTGGAAATATTGGAGAATCCATTCGCCGAGCCTTGGACAATTACAAGGAGGAAGTTTTAAATGGGATTTACCCAGATCGAGAACATTCGTATGAATTTCCCCAACAGGATTTAAATAAAATTAACCAGTGGTTTGAAAATGTCGATATATGTGAAGAAGCTCACAAATTAATTTAAGAACTATTAATATGTCCATGAATTTAAAAGAAAATATTATAACGATATCTTACTTGGTTATAAGTAAAATAACGGAATATAGTTTTTATAAATAAAATTATAAATTGGTATTTATAGTTATAATATATAATAGCTTGAACAAATTGTTAATTTTTTCGATATAAAATAATTTGAAACGTTAAATGGAGACATGTAATGGCTGAAGAATATGATTATCTCTTTAAATCGATTGTTGTAGGAGATGGAGGGGTTGGAAAAACAGCATTAACCCTCAGATTCAGTAAAGGCTTTTTCACAGAAGATTACAAAATGACAATTGGAGTAGATTTTCACGTGAAGACAATTACAATTGATACTGTTGAAGGTCCTATACGATCAAAACTTCAAATTTGGGATACAGGAGGACAAGAACGGTTTAGCTCAATAAGACCGATGTATTATAGAGGGTCACTCGGAGCTTTGCTAATATTCGATCTCACAAATTCCGCAAGTTTTGAGCATCTGCCACAATGGATAGATGAAGTAAGAACTAATGTGAAAGCAGAAATACCATTATTATTAGTGGGTAATAAAAGTGATTTGCTTGATCAAAGAGCCGTTTCGTTGGAAGAAATCAATACATTCACAAGCAATTTTAATTTATATTATATGGAAACTTCTGCAAAAACAGGTGAAGGTGTTGGTGATTGTTTTTATATCCTTGCATGCTTGATGATTGGTTCAGGAGTACCAGATCAATTAATATCTAGAGAAATTGTGTTTAGTCCAGGGAATGTTCCAGTAACACCTCCAAGGGCATATTCCGCTCCTATACAGCAAGTAGAGCCAGAATTTGATTATGCTGCTCCTCCCGTACCGGAGCCAGCAACAACTCAGACATTCCAAGCAAACTCTACATTTGAACCAGAACCTGAGTTTGAATTTGAAGCACCTCCAGTACCAGAACCAGCAATAGAACCGGAATATGAACCAGAAATACCATTACCTGAACCCCAGGTAGAAGAACCGATTGGAAAACCTGTTGAATTTGTATTTAAAAAACCTGATGAAATTTTGGCCAGTGAAATTTCTTCACAATCCGCTCCATTTTTAACGAGAGATGAAACTTATAAACCAAAAGCGGTACCGTTTACATCAAGTGTTCCTGTTCCAGCACCTGCACCAGAAGGATTTCAATCTCCGCAAGACACATCAACAATTGAAAGCACTCCTTCAAGTATTGCTCCCTTTCTCGCAAAAGAAATGACATCTTCCCCAGAATCTGATTCTTTAATGGATTACTTACCAGAACCAATATATTCTAAGAAGGATAAAAAGAAACTTGAAAAACAAAAAAAGAAGGAAGAAAAGGAGAGAAAACTTCAAGAACAAAAAGAAAAGCAGGAAAAATTATTAGAAGAAATGAAAAAGACCAAGAAAGAAAAGAAAGAAAAACCTAAAAAAGAAAAGAAAGAAAAAATTGAAAAAATAGAAACTAAACCAGCTATTGCAATCCCAGCCTCGCAATCAACAGCAGCAGCTAGTACACCCTCCCTCTTTCAGACGCTAACCCAAAAAACAGATGACACTGAAAAAATATCAACTGGAGCTTTTGTGCCGTTTATCGCAAAAGCAGGTTCTGAAGTTCAAAAAGAGAGCAAATTAAGGATTATCCCCAATGTATCAGACATAGAAAGTAAACCAGTTATGTTTCCAGCCACACAAATACCACCTTCAATTCAACCTGAGACATCAAAACCTTCTGGAAAAGAAATGATAACGTGTAAACAGTGTGGTGCTATTTTATCATCTGATTATGCATTTTGTAATAAATGTGGCTACCAATTATAAAAAATAATTCTAATTAATTTTATAAAAATTAAATCGTAAAATTATAAGGATAAAAACCTCTAATCAGAGATCCCTTCCACATATTGGACAAGTACTCCACATTTTTTTAATTTTAGAATTGCAATGAATGCAGACTTTTAACTCTGGATCTATTTTTGTTTGTGGTTTACCAAAAATAGTTGATTCATTAACACGATATTCTTGTGGAATTATAGTGGATTTTTCAACCAATTCTCGCGTAACACGATTATTTTGAGCAGGTGCTTCTATTGAAGGCTTATAATATATTTTTGGTTGAGTAGGTGGCTCTTTAAGGCTTTCTTTAATAGCTCTTTTTTCTTGTTTTGGTAATTCTTCCTCAGCTTCTCCAATAGGTATTCCTACTTTATAAATAAAGTACTTTCCATCGTTATTTTCAATAATTTTCTCCCCATCCTCTAAAAAGACTTCGATATAATAAATTATAACTGAACCAATAGGAATTTCAGCTATTTCCGCTATATAATAATCCGTCTTAGCGTCCATGTTCATTTGGTACCAGGATTTCCCTTGATCAGCACTGAAAATCATATTTACACTAAAAATAGCTTTATTGAAATTTTCTTCAGTAATTTTTACAACGATTTTAATTGTTTTTTTAAAGGCTTCTTTAGGTTTAGCGAATACTTCAGTGTCATCCCACGCTACTCCACATTTAGGACAATTAGTAAACCAATTAGGATATTCAAAACTACACTTAGTACAATTTTTCGTAAAATACCTTGTTGTTTTGATTCCAAGAGTTTTTTTTTCTTTGCCCATAATCTTAATTTTTGAAATTAAACTCCCAAATAAAATTACTATTAATTAAATAATAATTAGTACTAAATATATTTTTTTTCTAGTTATTTATTTAAACTGGTAAAATTCATAAAAACCATGCTCAGATTTACAATTTTATCAAGTACAGAGAAAATCGTATTTTCATTACAAAAAACAGCCAAAGATATATTTAAAATTAACAAAATCGAGTTGAATCCCTTTCAGAATATTTATTAATTGTATTATTAAATTTTTGGCCCAAATCAATTTTATAATGATTTGCGATGCAAATAATGGAAAACAGAAGGTCACTTAATTCTTCGGCCAAATTTGAATCTTCAATTTTAGACTTTTTAGGTTTATACCCTTCTAGCGAATTTACTTCCCTAGCTACTTCTCCTAATTCTTCCATAATAGCGCAAATCATTGATAAGGGAGGCCAATATCCACCATGTTCACTTATCCAATTATCAACTATTTCTTGAACTTCTTTAAGACAATCCTTTATTGCCATATACTTAATAAGGTGTGATAATATTTAAAAAATAGAAAAGAAAAAACTAAATAAAAGGACTTTCTCGTTTACGGGCCTTCCATTCTGCTCTTTTTCCAGGATTATATCTATTCACTTCACTGTAATATCCTGTAACTCTGGAATATACTTTAACATCTCCAGAATGGCATTTTGGACAAGTAAATTGAGTACCTCTATACATTTTCCTGCAGAAAGGACAATAAATAAAATCTATTGTATATGCAAAATAAGCTGTGTTTGTATTAAGACAAATACTTTTTGTAAGTTCCCATAAACCATTGATATCCGGTTTTTGTTCCCCCAACCATATGTGAGTAATAACACCACCATTAACAATTGGATGTAAGTCACCTTGTTTCTTAATTCGTTCTGATAATGGGATTTTAGCATCATATCTAAAGTGATCAGAATTAGTATAATAAGAAGATTTACCACTTGATCGAACTATAGCTTTCTTTGGAAAATGTTTGAGATCTAATCTTGCTAATCGATTTGAGGTGGATTCGCTAGGTTGTTCCCAAAGAGAATAATATTTTTCATCTCTTTTCGTCATCGTATTGCACTTTGCGACCATATAGTTTAATATCTTCTTTCCTAACTCATAAGCAGTATCATCTTCATGTAATTCATATCCAGTTAGACTTTCCACAGCTTCATTTAATCCAGTAAATCCTATTGAAAGGTTCTGATCTTTTATATTAAAAATAGGTTGACCATTTATTTTACCACTACATAGAGGGAGATGTCCAGTTTTTAATCTTTTTTCCATTAAATTCCATTTTTTACGTAAAATTCTCGCGGAAAGCTCCATTTTCTCATCCAATATAGTAAAATAATCATCTTCATTTTCAGATAGATAAGAATACCGAGGAAGATTTAAACTAACACTTTGTAATGAGCCAATTGTAACATAATTTTCCCAAACATTTGCATTTTTCCTCTTCTCAGGATCAAGAATACATTGCTCAATAATCTGATTTCCACTCAAAAACTTTCTACAACATTGACTATGAATTTCATCTGGCATCCAATCTGGACACATATTTAGGAAGTATGGAGTTCCCATTGTTGCTACTTCTTCCATTACTTTTAAGTAGGATGGTTCAAATTCACGTAACCATTCTTTTTTAATTTTTATCTCGTGTTTTGGAAATGCAAAAAGTTTTCCATTATGATCCCCTTTTATATATACATCCGTTAAAGCATCAAAAAGTCTAAGACATTCTTCTTTATAATCACCATATGTTCCTACTGGTCTTCCGTGAGGTCCAACAGCAGGAATATTTAACAAACCATCAGGTACTGCTGGAGTGCACGAGATTGAAGTAAATGGTACTTGTCCCCCTCTTGCTGCGAATATTTGATTAGTTTCAAAAATTAAGCACTGCATAGATTGTTCAATTTCTCTATTAGTAATCCCTCGAGCATATGGTGCCAAAAATGTAGTTATGTAATCATAACCTTGTCCCCCAGAATTATGAGCGATAATTAAACCGCGTCCCGCTACAAAATTTTCAATTAATTCTCCTTCAGGAGTAACTTCAAAATCATAAGCAAATTTTTCTTGAGGAAGTTGTTCGATTTTTTTAATCTTTAAAACTGTTAAATCACTATCTAAAAATTTTTGTAATCGAGATTTGTATGGACTAATAGGTAACTTCCCTAATATTATTTCTAATTTATTTCGTCCTATTCTCTGTTTGTGATTGATTGATCCTCGTTCAATATAATCCAATTCAGTAGCATTTCCATAGTGTTCTTTTAATCCACTGTGATTTGTAGGGACAAGTAAAGGAGTTGGAGATTGATTAAATTGAGTTTCTTCAAAAATCCATTTCAAGTCAGTATTTTTAAAACTTCGTAAGAATATTTCTAGAAATCGCTTTCCATAAATCGAGATAGTATTTCCATCTTCTCTATATGAAATAGAAGGTAGAATTCCTAATTTTAATAATAGGAAATTTAAGTCTTCTATAAGTTGAGTACTAGCAGTTTTTCCTGATATTTCATTTCGAATACGATCTTTATTTAAGCAGGAATTCCTACAATGACCATCACCAAGAAAATATCCACGTATAAACACTCTGACTGATTTTTCTTTTAAACCAAACACAAAAGTTGGAACCCTTTTGTTAGATGCTCCATGACCAATTTGGAAAAGTTCTTCAAAAAGTTCTCTAAAAATTTCACTATCTATTGATAATTGATTCACAGTACTATGTGGATGTCTATCCTTAAGATTTATCCTAAAAACAGAATAAAATTTATCTTTTATTTCTTTTATTAGATCTTTTTCGTGTATCCCTAAGGTA
>JBHLKB010000135.1:3746-6617 GCA_048887205.1 Candidatus Hodarchaeota archaeon | reverse complement strand
CCAATATCTCCACTTCCTAAAATAACATAAGTTCTACCAGGTAAGTATCCTTCAATATTGACAAATCTTTGAGCTTGTCCAGCAGTATATATACCAGCAGGTCGAAAACCAGGAATATTAATCGCCCCTCGAGTTTTTTCTCGACATCCCATTGCAAGAATTATCGCTTTTGCTTTAATCTCAATAAGACCTTCTTTTTTATTTATAGCATAGATCGTTTTTTCTGGAGTAAATTCAAAAACCATTGTGTCTAATTTATATGGAATTTTCAATTCTTTAGCCTGATTTATGAATCTCTGAACATATTCAGGACCAGTAAGTTCTTCTTTAAACTCATGAAGTCCAAATCCATTATGGATGCATTGAAGTGTAATACCTCCTAATTCTTTGTCCCTTTCTATTATTAGGACATCTAAATCCGCTTTTTTGACAACAATAGCTGCTGCTAGACCCGCAGATCCTCCACCTATTACAGCAACATCAATTTCATATTTCTTCATTCACTAGTACCTCTCAGAACATCTTTTAAAATGAAATTTTTTGTTTTGCCGATTAATATATTTGTATCTTCTCCCCTCTTCGTAATTTCTTCATAAGGTTTATTCAGTTCCCTTGAAAGGATCTCAATAACACGAGGACGGCAGAATCCCCCCTGACATCTGCCCATTCCTGGACGACAACGGAATTTAACTCCATCTATTGTATTAGCTCCTACAGGGGCATGAATCGAATTGATTATTTCTTTCTCAGGAATGGTTTCACATCGACAAATAATTCTACCCCATGTTGGATCTTCTTGTATTTTTTTATCAAGTTCGTCTTTAGTGAAATCTTTAAATCTTTCTGGTTTCGGGCGTATAGGATTATAATCCTCCTTTACTTTTAATTCTACACCTAATAATTCAAGAAATTCAACTACTTTTTCAGCGATTGTAAAAGTTGCTGTCAAACCAGGGGACAAAATCCCTGCAACATTGATAAAACCATATACATCTGTATTATCAATTATAAAATCATATGTGTCGGGGACAGCCCTTAATCCAGCAAAATTTCTAATCGAGCTTCTAGCGGGAATGTTTGGAACCAATTTCATCCCACCTTCTAATATATCTTTTAAACCTGCAGTTGTTGTTGATATATCTTCACGATCAGTTATATTTTGAGCATTTGGACCGACAAAAGTATTACCATGCAACGTAGGGCAAACTAATATCCCTTTTGAAACTTTAGTGGGGATAGGGAATAAGATCTTTTTTAATTGAATGGCATTTCGATCAAAGAGAATATATTCGCCCTTTCTTGGCATAATACTGAAATAATCTAAACCTAACATTTTGGAGATTCTTGCAGCATAAAGACCTGCTGCATTAATTAGATTTCTCCCTTGAAATTCACCTTGATATGTTCTTACAGTATAAGTATAATCCTGATGTTTGATTTTTATGACTTCATGATTTCTGAAAAATTTTACGCCATTCACAGCAGCATTTTCAGCTAGAGCAAATGTTAATTCATATGGGCTAGCAATTCCAGCGGAAGGAGCATATAAAACTCCCACCGCTTCATCAGTTAAGTTTGGTTCCATTTCTTTTATTTTCTTTTTATCTAATATTAACTCTAGTCCAGGGATGCCGTCCTCAATACCTTTTTTTCTATCATCTTCTAATTGCTTAACCTGATTATCGTCTAATGCTACTACAAAGGAACCAATTCGTTTAAAAGGAAAATTCAATTCCGCTACTGCTTGAGTATATAACTTATTTCCTCTAATACATAAATGTCGCTTAATATATTCTCTGGGTGAAGCATATCCTGTATGGATTACTCCAGAATTAGCTTTGGTAGTGCCAGCAGCAATTTCTGCTTCTTTTTCTAATAAACAAATTTTTAAGTCATATTTTGAAAGAGTGCGAGCTATACAACAACCAGTAACACCGCCTCCAATAATAATAACATCGTAAATCAATTATTCACTAACCTTTCAACTAAGTTGGTTTAAATAACTGCAATTAATATTAAAATTTAATCTTAAAAAATATAAATACCTTTTAAATTTATTAAAGAGAAAGCAAATTTATTCAAAAAAGATAAAATCAATGAATATTTTATTGTTATTCTAAAAAAAATAGATTAAAGTAAACCAGATAATATTAAAAATTATCGCTAAAATTATTAATGTCTTTGTAATAGGATTAAATAACGTATTCTTTAATGCTTTAGTCATCTTCAATTTAAGTTCACTTTCTATCAGATTACCGACGGGATTAATATTCGAATTGGTTTCGTTTTTCAGATGAAAAGAGCCTAAAAATCGTGGCTTTGATAACCCTTTAATAATACTTTCTAAGTTATTTGAAGAGAATAGTCTATTTCTATTAATCTGTGGAACTTCTTTAAATTCTACTTTATTAGCAGTTTCCTTATTTTCAGTTTGTTTCATTTTTTTTCCTTTTATAATTAACAAAATTTCCTTTACAATATTATAAAAATAAAGTTATTCTTAAATTTCTTTCTATTATAGAAATAAAATGATAAGATCTAGAACTATTTCAGTTGAAGTTCTAATAAATAGATTTATGTAATTTTTAGCTAGTTTCTTCTAATGATTCAATTATGTGATTCCCAAAATCAGCAAAAACCTTAATATTCATATTACAATTTTTTACAACGTCTTCAGGATATACTTTAAAGAATTTTTTCGAAACCTTTTTTAATTCATTAACAACTTTTTTAGCTTTAACCTGATTTGATGAATTTGCCACAAAAAGAAATTCATCTTTCTTTACAATTGTGAAACGAATATTACTTAGTTCAAAATTTGTCATTCCACTCTCGCTAAGTTTTTCTGCAAAAATGTTCAATGCGCTCATC
>JBHLKB010000135.1:0-3736 GCA_048887205.1 Candidatus Hodarchaeota archaeon | reverse complement strand
TGAGGATTTACTCTTGGATCAATTACTCTACTAAACACAGTTAATCCAGTTTCAGTTAACACCCAGAGATCTCTTAAAACTTTTCCCAAGGGATTACCAACCAAAAATTTAGTTTCTTATTATAACATAGGATTTTATCTTTATTAAAATTATGATGATATAAGATTAACGTTTATTCTCAAAAGAATAAATTATATCTAAGACTGTTTACCAAAATATAATTAAGCTTCAACATAAAAAGTGAAAAAATGGAACCACACTATAAAAACATCTCTGAGCGATTATCAAATGAATTTATGGAAATTGTTGGAGAAAATTATTTTTATAATGATTATGAAATAAGATGGACATATGCATTTGGATGTTCAATTTTTAATAAGGAATGGATTCCAGATATGATTTTAGTTCCAAAAAATGCTAAACAGATTTCTGAAATTTTATTATTAGCCAATAATAATAAAATTCCTGTAACCCCTCGAGGTAGTGGAACTAGTTTATCTTCTGGTTCCTTGAGCCCCTATGGAGGAATAATTTTAGATTTAAGCCAAATGAATGATATTATTGTTATTGATATTGAAAATAATTATGTGGAAGTTGAGCCTGGAGTAATCTGTGATGTCTTGAATGACATTTTAAAACCGTATGGATACTTCTTTCCTCCAGATCCAGGCTCAAGTTCGGTAGCCACTATAGGAGGGATGGTTGCGAGCAACGCTGGAGGCATTCAAGCATTCAAATATGGAGTTACAAAAAATTATGTCATGTATTTGGAAGTTGTATTACCAGATGGAAAAATTTTAAACTTGGGCTCAAAAGTTCTAAAATCAGTATCTTCTTATAATATTAAAGACCTATTTATTGGTTCTGAAGGAACTTTAGGAGTTATTACAAAAATTGGCTTAAGAATTAAACCTTTGCCGAAAACTAGAAAACTTGGAATGTTTATTTTTAAAAATATTGAGGATCTGCAAGATGCAGTTTTAGAATTAAGACGTAATGGGATTGTCCCAAATTTATTAGAATTCATGGATAAGCTTATTTTAAAAGCTGTTACTGAATATTTAGGTGGAGAGTTCTTAGATTTCCCAATGGGGTATGTATTATTAGCAGAGGTAGACGGAAATTCCATAAGAGAAGTTGATAATGCATTTGCAGTTATGTTGGATATCATTCTTCAAAAAAATCCGATATTCCATAAAATTGCCATGAATGAAGAGGAACGGGAAAGGTTAATCCTTGCAAGGAAAGCTAATCTTCCAGCTCTTTCGAGAATTAGGCCAAATACTTGTGTTGAGGATTGTACGATACAAATTT
Organism: Candidatus Hodarchaeota archaeon; assembly: GCA_048887205.1. Classification (GTDB taxonomy): domain Archaea; phylum Asgardarchaeota; class Lokiarchaeia; order Sigyniarchaeales; family SOKP01; genus Loki-b32. The sequence continues at coordinate 2,422 of JBHLKB010000135.1, read as the reverse complement.
CGAAATTTGCTGAAGTTATTAAAAAAATTGAAAAAATTCCTGAAAAGATTAATGCCAAAAATTTATTAGTAGCAATTATTTGTCATATGGAGGGAAATTTACATCCTACTTTTTTATTTAATGAAAATGATGAACAAGATGTAAAAGATTTCGAAAAGGCAATAGATTATTTATATAGAGAAATAATAATTCCAGTAGGGGGTACGTTAACAGGTGAACATGGAATTGGTAAAATAAAAACGCCATTTCTTGAATTAGAATATAACTCTGAGGTAATTGATCTAATGGCACAAATTAAAAAATTCTTTGATCCAAATATGATCTTAAATCCTGGAATTGGCAAAGGAGATACTCGATCTTTGAATATCAAAAATCGTAAGCGTATCTTAAAAAATCAAACAGGTAAGATTTTAGAATTAAAATGCATGAGATGTGGATTTTGTATTTCATGTCCATCAAGAATTAATTATAATTTAGAGACATTTAGTCCCAGAGGACGTTTAAGTCTTCTAAATGGTTTGGTTTATGGTGAATTAGAATTGAATGATTTAATAATCGAAGTATTACACACTTGTACGCTATGCGGGCACTGTCAAACTATATGCCCTGCTGGTGTTAATACAACTAATATTTTTGAAAAAGCCAGAGAAATAGTTCATAAAAAGTATAAAAAATTATGATTATGGAAAAGATGGATTAAAGTTAGATCTCGATTTAACTTAAAATGTTAAAATTTTCAATTAATACTCGAAATTGAATTTCGTATCAATGCCACATATAAAAAATTCAATCGGATATTGTCTTTTTCTCTTGAATAAAATTTCGATTTCGTATAAATTTTAATATATAAATTTTGATTATTTTTATAAGTTTAGATCCTGATCTCTAAGCGGGTCAACGGGTATAAGAATATTTTATATTGTCAAGAATCTTTGGCAATAAATTTAGTAATATTATTTAAAGATAGTAATAGGGGATATTTCAAAAGTTTTAAGAAAATGAAGATCCATAAGAACTGGTTAAAAATTGACCTTAATACAATTGCTAACTATTACTCAATTATCTTAAATTCAATTTCTATTGTTTTAGGAATAGTCTATATTTTGACTCCTAGTTATTCAACTATATGGGATGTTTTTGGAACAATTCTCTTAATAACACTTTTTAATAATCTGTTTCTCATTTTTCTTAATTCAAATAAAAAGAATGAAACGTATATATTTAATACCAGAATGAATCTGTTTAATTATATTTATTTAATTTTTATCATTCTTGCTATGGTTTGTATGATGCTTGGTAATTTACTAATATCTGTAACTTATTCCAATAAATTGATTGACAATTTAGGAGCATATGTATTAATTTACCTTTTCTATTTTGGAACTTTGTTTATTGGAATAGTTTATGCTATTTTTGGAATTAGGGAATATAATAATATAGCTTTGGGATTTCAGGAACAAAATTTCGAGAAAAGATCATCAAGAAGATTTTTGAAACCAAAAAAAATTTTAAAAAAAATTATAACAATCATTTCAAGGATTACTTTCTTGCTAGGAATTTTATTTGGAATTGTTTCAATTTTAGGATCTTTTGAAATAGTAACTACATTTATAGCAATAGTTTCAGGTCAATTTGGTATATTTTTTTCTATAATTTTTTTGGCAAATACTATTTTACTATTAAAATTAAGACATCGCAATTGGAATACTAAGAAATTTTATAAAGCTACAGTTGTAGGTATCTTAGTGTCTGGATTGTTATTAGTTCCTTTATTTTTGACACAACATACTATTAATGATATTGAAAGTAATTTTTCAAGCACTTTTGGTCCAAATTGGAGTGATAAAATACCACCTGAAGTAAATAGATATTTCTTAGAAACCCCTTTTTCATTATCTAGTTATTTTTTAGGTTTACAACCAAAAGATTGTAAAATGGAAATAAACAATTTATTCTACGATGATGAAGGAATTCAATTGTATTTTGATGCTTATATGCCTCTAAATAAGACTAAAAATCTTCCAGGAGAGAATTCAACCATCATCCGAATCCATGGGGGTGGATGGGTTTCTGGAGATAAAGGATTGATGAACATGATGCAGATGAATAAATATTTCGCTGCTCAGGGTTATACAGTCTTTGACATTCAATATGGTATTGCTGAAAATCCTTTATATTCGCTTGATCCCTTAACACCTGATTATAAAAAGGGGAACTTCAATATCGATGATATGATGCGTCACATTGGGATATTCACGAAATATCTTAATAATTATTCTAATAAATATGGTGCAAATTTAGATTCTGTATTTATAAGTGGAGGTTCAGCAGGAGGGCATCTTACTTGTGCTGTAGCTTTAGCAATAGCAAGTGGTGATTATAGTGATCTTTTTAGTGCAAATTTAACAATAAAAGGATTAAT
>JBHLKB010000134.1:0-6643 GCA_048887205.1 Candidatus Hodarchaeota archaeon | reverse complement strand
TATCAAAGCTGTAATAAATTGGGCAAATAAGGCATTACATGTTGTAATTCAATATGAAATTTAAACCCTTGAATTGACATCTCTTTGATATAGTAATGGATCAATGGTTCTTTGAAAGATTATTCAATCTAATAGGTGAAAGAACTTCTTCTTTTGCAGTATTGTATTAAATTATATAATTTGAAAGGCTAAACAGGAATACAATTTGGAAATATCAAAAAGATCAAAAAGAGTAAAGAAAAAATCCCGCTCATGAATATACTCCATCCTTTTCATCTCAAACCTTCAACTACTTACCAGTCTGAACACCATAAAAACCCACATGCCGTAGCCCTGAAGATTTGAACATAATCAATTTACCACTATTTATGATCAATTTACCACTATTTATGAAAAATTCACCAGTAAATTGAGGAGAAACATTTTTATTCTGGAACGCAACTATTAAGAAGTGAAATATTAACTTTTGTTATTTTAGTGAAATCAAAATGAAATCAAATCGAAAAAGAAAATCAATAATATTAATAATTTTAGGAATCCTTTTTGCTTTATCACCTATAATAACCACTAATATCAATTTCAAAAATTCAGAATTGAGCGATAGTATAAATTTAGATGATGAAGATTTGAAAATCTCAAAAGTATCGGGAAAAATTCATATTGATAACAATTGGACTGATGCTAGGGACGCAGGAATATGTACGGGGACGGGCTCTTATTCTGACCCATATATTATTGAAGATTTGGTAATAGATGCCAACAGTTCGGGAAGCTGTATATTAATTGAAAATTCCGATGCCTACTTTAAAATCGAAAATTGTACAGTTTATAATTCTGGTAGTACTGACTATATGGACGCGGGAATCAATTTATACAATTGTTCTAATGGATTATTAATAAATAATAATTGTTCCTTTAACTATAAAGGAATAAGTCTAATAAATTGCGTTGAGAATGAAATCTCAAACAATATAGCAAATAACAATATTCGAAATGGTATATATCTGGCAAATTGTGATAATAATATAGTTTCGGGAAACATCGTAAATAACAATTATGAAACTGGGATACGTATCGGTTATAGTTATCATAACGAGGTTTCAGGAAATACGGCAAATAACAATCGAGATCGCGGGATATATTTATACAGTAGCGGAAATAATGATATATCGAGTAATAATATAACTAACAACTGGAATGGGATATATTTATTTAAAAGTAACGATACTATTGTCTCGGGGAACACCGTAACCAGCAATGCTAATGGAATAGCTGTACGTGAGTCTTATAATAACGATATTTCAGAAAATACAGCAAGCAGCAACGAGAGAGGGATACTTGTGGCGTTATCCAGTGATTATAATACTATCTCAAAAAATAAAGCTAATGACAATGATTATGGGATAATGTTGGGAGTTTGTTTTAACAACATACTTTTGGAAAATAACGCATTTAATAATGATTATGGGATATATTTAGCTGGTAGTTTTTATGCCACAATATCCGGAAACATCGTAAATAGCAATTGGTTCTATGGGATATATTTGGAGGTTAGTCTTAACAGCACAGTTACGGAAAACATTGTATATTACAATTGGTACGGGATTTCTATAGATGAGAATAGTATTAGCAATACCATATATCTTAATTGTTTTAATAATACTCTAAATGCTCGTGATAATGGTTTGAATAATTCTTGGGATAATGGAATTAAAGGGAATTTTTGGGGTGATTACAATGGGACGGATTTAAATAATAATGGAATTGGCGATACTCCATACAATATTACTGGCTCCGCCGGAAGCCAAGACAACTTTCCATTGATGATATGTCCACTCCCTCTGGAAAAACCTAAAGGAGGACTTCCCATGGAATTGATCATTATAATTTCGGTTATTAGTGGAGGAGCAGTGATAGGTATAGCAACCATACTGTTAATTAGACGTAAAAGGAAAAGAATAGAATAATTTAATTTTTCTGTATTTCTTTATATCTCCTTACTTTCATTAATTAGAATTTTTCGATAGAATTTTCATTGAAATCAGACTATGAATTAAACTTTCGAAAAAAAATAATATTTAGGTAAAGAAAAAAAATCTAGTTTTGAATTAAAAATTTCTAATCTCCCAAAATCTCCATAAAAGCCCCAAAATTATTAATACTATACCAATCAGCATTAGAATCATGTTGATTAACAAAAAAATAGTTGCCCCGAACACAAGTACCCTTGCAGTCGATATCCAGCATATAAATCATTGATAAAATATCCTTAAAACTTTAAAACTATATATATTAAAAGAGAAAAATAAAAATACAGCTCAAGAACATACTCCATGGTGAAAAAAGTCTTTCGAATGAATTAAACAATAGCTAATTGAGATGTATTAATAAGATTTTGTCCAATATGGATCGGTTTTAATAAACTTTTTACATCTCCATTACAATTTTGAAAAGAATTCTTTAATTCTTTAATTACTTCTTTCATTTGCCCCTGATATATATCTCTCTCGAGGTTCCTCTCTTCATTTCTTATCTTTATTATTGGAGAAGCTTGATAGGATATATGCTTATTAAGTTTTAATTCCCTTATAACTTTCTTTAACATATTTATCTCTATCTTTAAGAACTTAATTTCCTCTTGTATATTAATAGGATTACCATGAAATTTTACAATTCTATAACAAGTGGGTCCATACCCTAATTTAATGCTTTTAGCTGATTTTAAAACTCTTCCACATCTCTTACACAAAAATACCATTTTTAGTTCACTTACATAATAATATACTAAAAGGCTTTTTTCTCAAGTCGTTTTTGATCATAATAAAAATATGCTAATTTATAATTTTTGAATTTTGTCGAATGATCTTTTGGGAACGAAAAATCAAAGATTTTTACGTATATTTAAAAAAAGATAAAATTTCTGCATCAAATGATTTAACCGCCTGATCAGGAGGTACACCATTAAGTCTAATTGTAAATTTTTTCCATATAATTTTCATCGAAAAGAGACTCTGAATTTATCTTTCCCATAAAAAGAAAATTTAAGTAAATAACGAATATAGGTGATAAAGCTAAAATTATTCCAGAAATCATTAAAATTATTAGTTTTCTTTTTACAAATTTTTTCATTTTATTTTCGCCAACAAATAAATAAATTATGAAATTTCACAAACAGTCATACTTCCAACTTTAATAATTCCTTTCTTATCGAGGTGAGAAGACCTAAAATTGTTTAAATTTTCAATTAAAAAAGGTAACTTGACAAGATTTCCTAATATCAGAGGACTCCTCTGCTTAATTAATTTTCTAGCAAACCGCAGATATCGTCTTGGATTTAAACGAGGTGAAAAAGTTAAATGTATTGCCTGCAAAACAAGCTGAAAGATTTCCTCTGTACTGAATTCTGTTGTTCCGTATTTCTTATCATTGAATACATGATATTGCCCCAGTTTAAGTTGACCCTTTTGAATTGCTTCTCGCCATAACTCTGATCCATAAGTAAAATGAAACGGAGATATTTTTACAACATCTATTTTTGCTTGACGGCAATAATCAACTGTGGCCTTTATTTCTTTAACTGTTTCGCTAGGACCGCCAATAATAAATGACGCAATTACGACCAAATGATATTTATCTGCTAGTTCAAATACTCGGTCAAGAGTTCGACGCCATCGATGAGGATCTCCACTTATTTTTCGATATTTTTCAACCATTCGTGGTACAACCGATTCCAAACCAATTTGAAAACCAGTAGCGCCAGCACGTCTCATTAAACGGGCTCCTTCTTCATCTATGTGATCAGCACGAGTCCACACCCAGAAGGGAATATCTAGACCATGCTTGATCTTTAAGCGTAGAATATTTTTGATATATTTTGAATTAATTTGAAGGCTATCATCCAGTATTAAAATATTCTTATATTTTAATTCATTTTGAATAATATCAATTTCTTTAATAATATCTTCAGGATCCCGTCGACGATGAGTTATGTCTAATGCAGGTCTACTACAAAAACGACATCTTCGCCATGGACAACCTCGTGTCCACTTCATGCTTGCTGAGTCACCCATCCAAATGTTTTGTATGCGATTATATTTAATATGTCTAATAAAACTGCGATTAGGTATTGGTAAACTATTAATATCTTTTATACAATTCAGATCATAAAATCTCTTCGTTGGTTTTCGTATAATTTCAACTATTTTTAGTTCTGCTTCTCCTGCCACTGCTATATCTATATATGAGCATTCTGAAAGAATTTTTTCTTTTATAAGTGTTACGTGAGGTCCACCTACTAGAGTTGTAATATTTGGATTTATTCTTTTGACCATTTGTAAAATATAAAAGGAAATCTTACGAATGTTTGTTAGGACTGTTACCCCTACATGAGTAAAAGAACCATTAGTAATAAATCCTGCCAATTTATTAGGATACCACCCCTCAGCGGATAGATCAAGAGCAACAACATCAATTCCTTCTTGTTTGAGTATAGTTGCTAGCATTAAAATGCCTAAGGGTTGAGCGAAACGATCCTTATAACCCCAATTGCTTGGGGGAAAAATAAGTAACACTTTTTCTTCAGACATTTTATTTTCATTAACAATAATAAAAGTCAATATATTACTGCTTAATTGTTACGTTCCAGAATAAAAACGTTTCTAATCAATGTAGTGGTAAATTGATCATAAATAGTGGTAAATTTACTATAAATAGTGGTAAACATATTATAATCGAATATTTAACACTTTTGTTAGGAAATTAACTCAAAATTAGTGCAATTCTCGCAATGATGACCGCAGCAGCAATAAGCTCATGAACATACTCCATCCCTCTCATCTCAAACCAGCTAAATAATTACGACCCCGAACACTCTAAAAATCCGAATGCACTAAGCCTGAACCTTGTGATTCCCCTTTCAAGTTATTCGATTGCAATACATCTCAGATTATCTGCGGCTTCAGAAATTTGCTTTAATTTGCGATAAGCAGCCAGATTTTGAGCTGTAGATATTATTCTATTAAATGCATCGCCGTCCACATAATTCTCTACAAAAATGATTTCATTCTTATGTTTATGTCCCTTTACAGTGTATGCAAACATATCTAATAACCCCGGATCAATATTTCTTCCGTATTGAACCAATTCTCTCGAAATCTCAAGAGCTTCTTCCATCTTCCCTTCTTTTATCTTATATATCGCAATTAATGCCAACATTATGAATTATTATCTCTTTATAATAATCTCTACTATTAAATTTAATCAATTTAAATAATATCTCTCTTTAATATCTCTTGTATTTTAAATTATTGCTAACTAATAAAACGGGACTAGTTTTAAATAAAAAATAGATATGAAAATAATTTGTTTAATTGCTAAAGAACATTTTCGGTCTCGGTGAATACCTTACTTTATATCCATCACTAAATTTTCATTGAAATCAGACGCTGAATTTACCTTTCTATTCCAATTATAAAGGAAATTCGGACTAATAAAACGCAGGTACTAGCAAGTAATGCGTATGGGTACCAAAAGCAAAGAAGTTACGGGGAAATTCATCAAGAAACTTAAAGTTTTTATCAATGAGCTGCACGATTTCTTTACCCAGCTTAAAAAAAATTTTTTATTCTTAGAATTAAATATCTAGGCTATTTCTGTCCGTATGTTCAATTTCGAGCCCTTTTTCAATATTTACAGATTTATAATTTAAGAGGTTCCAGCTTAAAATGGCTCTGTAGAAAGTGAGATAGATTTAAATAAAATGTTGACAAAAATATCAAATAACTACTAGAAAAAAGGAAAAAAGGTAGAAAAAAGTGCTTTCCACAAAAAATGCTATTATCAAAAAAAAAATAACAAATCATTGATTTTTTAATTGAGGTCAGGAATAAGTAAATTTTGCCTTTTTCTAGTTATTTCTGAAAAATGTACATTAAAAAACTTATAAAGAGGTTATAATTCTTGTATAAGAATCAAACAAAATTAAAATTGATTATAGCTTTAATTTTAGCTTTCATAATAATCCCTAATTTATTAATAAGTAATCAGAGAGATAACAAAGATTCTATTGATAAGAAAAATATCCATGAATTTAATATTTTACAAAATCTCAATTCATGGCATGTCTCTTCTAGAATTGACACAAAATTTATAGTTGGTGTAAGAGTTGGTCCTGATGAGATTGATCCTCAAAATACTTATGAGTTTGCTCAAAATTCTTGTGAGTACGATGTGATACAACAAGTTTGTGAAGGATTATACGGATATAATTATTCAGATCCAGAAATGGCAATTATTCCTTATTTGGCAACTAGTGACGGCACCTGGTCATTCGATGGTTTAAATTATACTGTACCATTAAGGTCGGGGGTTACCTTCCATGATGGAACGGTTTTTAATGCTCATGCTGTGAAATTTACTTTTGATCGATTGAGTTATTTAATGAATGTGACTGGTACACTTCCTGGGGGAATGTCAAAAAGCATCATAGCTAGCTTCTATGAATTTAGTGATGGGACTCCTATTATTAATCGAACTGAAGTTATCAACACTTACACTATAAAATTTATTTTAAATGCTCCTTATGCTCCACTCCAAGCTTTACTATGTTTCAGTGGTTCATATATATTATCACCTGTTTCAACTC
>JBHLKB010000133.1:0-6659 GCA_048887205.1 Candidatus Hodarchaeota archaeon | reverse complement strand
TATGAACTATTTTCAAATCCAATGTCTAAGTTATAATCAGTTCGATTAGCCCAATGAGTTACATTCCAGGGAGCTCCTATCCCACTATAAATATTATCAGAAGCCAAATCGTGAAGTTTTAAATTATTATTTTGAAAAGTTTCGTTATTATCTTCATTTTGATTGGTGATATCAAAGTTCTGATTTGTACTTAAATTCATTAAAAATATATTAACTAATACAAAAATTAGAATTGACACAACTGAGAGGATTCTTTTTTTTTTGGAATTTTTTAGCATCATCATGAAAAACACATCTAATTATAATAGATTTTATTCGATAATATCCCTATTAATTTAAGAAAATGAAATATATTCTTATGTAATAAAAATAAAATTTTATAAATTTAAATGAATGTTATAGCAGTTTGCAAGAATTATAATAGATATGAAAAATAAAAAAAGACATGTTGTAATAAAAATTACAGTAATTTCTTTTTTTAATTAGGTAAGAATTCTTCCTTTAATTCTTCAATTAAATATTTTTTTTCATTTTCTGAAATATGATTTATATTAACACCACGATTATTGTAAATATCAGGAGGATTATCTTCAAACAGAGAGAGTATTAAAAGGAGGGCATTTGTAACGAAAGTTCGATTTTGAGTACGTTTCAACAAATTCATAAGTTCTATAATTGATTGGTTTTTCCAGATTTCTTTTTTTTCTCGACTAATCCCTTCATCCTGAAAATAATCAAGTACTTTTACATAGTATTTTAATTCAAATTCTTCACTATTGTTATTAATTTTCATCTTTTACTTGCTAATTCTTCCTTTCAAATTGTTTAAATTTAAACCTTATTTTTAAGCCCAATTATTTCATATATTTTTTGTGATGCTATTCCACACAATTACTTTCAAATCCCAAAATTTTAATGAAAATAATTTGTGCGTAAAAATTCATGTGTAATCTTAATATTAAATTTTCCAGCTATTTTATTTTCTATTGTAATATATAGATATTATTATGATTAATAAACCAATGAATCTAATGAAAAAATCCTACCTTTTTACCATTTAGATTATACTCAATGATAAAAAATTAAATAGGAATACTTTCTATTTTCATCCATATAGAAAAGACACATCTGACAGGGAAATTGAAAATTAAAACTATTAGAAGAAGAAATAATTAAAATGTGGGGTGTATATAGATTTTATTTAAGGAATAAGTGTATTTTCCTGTTTTTAGTATTAAATGTACTTACTAAGTTGCATAATGTTTGCATTAGCATATTCGGTACATTGTATATACGTGTTAGTCTATATATCACCCCTTTATTGAAAGAATGATTTTTTTTCTGCATTACAATATTAAGACAAATTTGTATATAAAGCTTATCTTCAGACCTTCAAAAACTTCATTTTTTAAGATTAACATGTAAAAAGCTTTATTAATTTCAAAAGAAAAATAGATTTGTTGCATAATTTCAAAATAAAAATAATTAAGGAAAAAAATATGTTAAAAACAAAAAATCTTGTTGCTATGGCTTTTGATACAGGAGGGACAATGTCAGATACTTTCATAATCGACGAAGAGGGTGTCTTTGTAGTGGGAAAAGCACAAACAACTCCTGAAAATGAATCTAAGGGAATTTTGGATTCTATTGGAGACGCGTTGGAACAATGGGATACAAAGATAGAAGAATCAGGCCATTCTATTGAAGCATTGGTATATTCAGGTACTGCTATGGTAAATAGACTTTTAGAACGACAGGGTAATAGTAATATAGGAGTAATTGTAAACGCAGGATTTGAAGATTTGCATAGGCTTGGTCGGGCTTTACAATGTTGGATTTATCTCGATTATGGGGGTCGTTTACATGCTAGAGAACATGAACATCCAGAACCACTAATACCAAGAAAACAGATTAAAGGTGTTCGTGGAAGGATTAACTTTTGGGGAGATGAATTAATTCCTCTTTATAAAGAGGAAGTTAAGAATGCTGTTGAAGAATTGCTTGATATGAATGTTGATAGCATTTGTGTATGTTTATTGTGTTCATATATGAATACCAGCCATGAATTACAAGTAAGAGCAATTGCTGAAAAAATTATGAAAGAAAAAGGAAAGGAAATTCCTATCATTCTATCATGCGAACATAATCCTGTAAGAGGCGAAACACCAAGATTAAATGCTATCATTATTGAACAATATGCTGCAGAACCTTCTAGGAAACAATTGATAGAAATAGCTGAAAAAATGAAAATGAAGGGAGTACCAGCACCATTAAGAATCTTAACAACATATGGAGGAACTATGTCTCCCTATCATAAAACACTTATACCAACTATGGTTTCAGGTCCAATTGGTGGTATGATTGGTACTAGATTTATTGCTGAAAAATATGGAATTAAAAACCTTGTATCTAGTGATGTTGGCGGAACTAGTTTTGATGTTGGACTAGTTATGGAACGCTACGTTCCCACTAAGTGGGAAAGCTCATTAGGAAGATTTATTCTTAATATTCCCATGATTGCTCTAGATTCAATAGGAGCAGGGACAGGTATGTATGTAAGGTATAATGATGTCTCAGGGAGATTAGAATTTGGTCCTGAGAGCGCTGGTTATAAGATAGGGGTTTGTAATGAACAATCCGGGGTAGAAACAGTTACAATGACAGATTGTAGTTTGATTTTAGGTTATCTTAATCCTGACTACTTTCTTGGTGGAAAAATCTCATTAAATAAGGATCGAGCCTATAAATATATTGAACAACAGTTAGCTGAACCATTTAAAGCAGATCCTTATGATGCAGCTCGAGGTGCTTTAGATCTCATTGAGATTAATATGAAAAATCATCTCAATGGAATGATCCAAGGTTTAGGTTATAGACCTGAAAATTATACATTAATCTCATTTGGAGGGGGTGGTCCTTTACATGTAGCTGGTTATTCAAGAGATTTAAATTTTCAAGAGATTTTAGTACCGGAATGGGCTCCTGCATTCTCGGCTTTTGGATGTGCCTGTGCAGACCATTCATATAGGCATGAAAGGTCAGTTGATTTGGTTATTCCACCAGATGGAAGTATGATTGGATTTGTTGCTTCTATACTCAGTTCAACTTGGAAAGATTTAAAAAATAATATTATTAAAGAGTTTGAAGCAGAAGGGAGAGATCCTAGTGAAATGATTTTTAAACCCTCTCTACGGATACAATATTTCGGAATGTTAGATGATCTAGAGGTACAATCTCCAGTAGAAGAATTAACCATTGAATATTCATCTGAGTTGCAGAGATATGATTCACCAGAGTTAGAGGAGATCACTCGTCGTTATGATAATCTTTTTGAACAAATATTTAAAAGAGGAACTAAGAGTCCAGAGCTAGGTTACCACATAACTAAATGTGTTGGTACAGGTATAGTCCCTGTACCTAAACCTAAGTTACCTGAACAAGATATGGGTACAGAAAAGCCAAATGACAATGCTTCTAAAGGAACGAGAGATATTTATTGGGATAATAAATGGTATGAAGCTTCATTATGGGAGATGGCATTAATTAATTCTGGAAACCTGATACAAGGGCCCGCTATTGTTGAAGCTCCCGCTACAACTCTAGTTGTTCCTCCAGGTTATAAAGTAAAAATAGACAAACATAGAATATTTCATATGGAGGTGAAACCATAATGGATAAAGCAATAGGGTGGAATGGAAAGACATTAAAAAAAATGTTAGAAGAAAGTGAAAAGATGTTCGAAGAATCCGGGCGATATTATGCTCTTGATAAACTGTTATTAAAAGAAGAGGATCCCTTTCGATTCGAACGTAATTATGCCTCGCTGAGGGGTGCACTCGTATCTGCGAGAGAGACTGCTTTGCACGTAGCTGCTTCACCGATTGTTAAAGAAATTGGAGAATTATGTTTCGCATTTTATACTCCTGAGGGTGATTCTATAGTTGTATCAACTGGTATTTTAGTACATGTTCATACAATGAGTGAAGCTATCAAGTTTATGATTAGAGAAGAATATGAAGATGATCCAGGTATTAATCCAGGAGATATCTTCCTAAATAATGATCCTGCTTGTGGAAATGTTCATACGACAGATGTTCAAACACTAATACCAATATTTTGGGAAGATGAATTAATCGGTTGGGCTGGTGGAGTTACTCATCAAATTGATACAGGGGGGATTACTCCTGGACATGATATTGTTCCCGCTATACAACGGTTTGATGACGGAGTTTATTATACATGTAGAAAGATTGGGTCAAATGATAAAATTTCAAAGGATCATATGATTGGTGCTAAAAGATCTGTTAGAACTCCTATGTATTGGGAGTTGGATGAAAAATGTAGATTAGCAGGAAATTTAATGATTAGGGATGCTGTTTTGGAATTTATAAAAAGAGAAGGAATTGATTACTATAAACGATTTATAAGAGAAGCAATTGAGGAGGGGAGGATTATTTTCCAAGAAAGAGTAAAAGAACGATTAATACCTGGCAGATATAGAGCAGCAGCATTCTTTGATTTGCCACAAAAAACAGAAGCTTGGCAACCAAAGGCAAAAATTGATAAAATAACTAATATGCCGATAGAGATAATAATTAAGGATACTGGTAAAATGTCAATTTCTTTCGATGGATCGAGCGGTCCTGGGCACAATCCAATAAATGCTGATAAAGGAGCAATGGAAGGCGGTCAATGGGTTCTTTTGACACAAATATTAATTTATGCGGATAAAGTAAATGATGGAGCATATTTTGCAGTAGAGAAAGAATATCCTAAAGGATCATGGTGCAATCCAGGTGATATTTACTTATCTTACCAAGCGCCTTGGGGGAATTTAATTCCAGGTTATACGGGAATGATGAAATGTATTTCCTACGGCTTATTTTCTCGAGGATATAGAGAAGAGGTTGTTTCAGGATATGCTTTTACTGGAGATGCTATTCAAGGGGGTGGTATTTATTCAGATGGACCACTTATGGGACAAAGATGGGCATTATCAACTTTTGAAATAAGTGGTCAGGGTTTTGGTGCGAGTGCTGTTAGAGATGGTCTAAATTGGGGATATGCAATGTGGAATCCTGAATCAGACTTAGGTGATGTAGAAACTTGGGAATTATTTCAAGGAGGTGTACCTTATCTATCACGAAGAGTTAAACCTAATTTATCCGGATATGGTAAATATAGAGGAGGAGCAAATTATGAAGGTGTAGGTATGGTTGCAAATTCGAAAGATGTGGACTTCTTCGGAGTTAGAGACGGTTTAGCATTCCATGGAGCAGGAGGAATGCATGGGGGGTATCCAAACGCGACTGGATATCGATTATATGCAAAGAATACGAATTTGGAAGAAATCATCAAAAATCGGAAGGAATATCCACTTGGAGACCCAGATCCTACTAATGGTGAATTTGAACGTTTCCTAAAGGGAGATATAACACGAAAATCTTACTGTACCATTTATCCGATTACTTTTGAAAACTTTGATCTTTTTTATTATTTCATGAGTGGCGGTCCTGGATACGGTGATCCTTTAGAGCGGGAAGTTGGGCAAATAATACAGGATCTTAATGATGGATTTTATACTGAAGATATTGTTAAAAATGTCTATGGTGTGATTGCTAAATATAATGAAGTAAAGAAGGAATGGGAGATAGATGAAAAAGCAACAGAGATTACGAAAGAAGAACTAAAAAAAGAGAGAAGAGAAAAGTCAATACCTTTTGAGGAATATTGGGAAGAAGAAAAAAGTAAAATAACTGAAAATAAGTTAATTGATCCTGTGAAATTATCGTATTCAGAAAGTCTCAAGTTATCGAATAATTGGGCTAAAGAATTTAAAGAATTCTGGAAGCTACCTGAAGGTTTTATAATGGAGGTGAAATAAATGGTATCATATGATAAAAAAACATTAGAAAGAATGATTGATGGAAAATTATCATGGGATGAGCTAAGACCAATAATAAGTGGAAGAAAAGATACTAATAGATTTGATTTGATTATAGAAATATTACAAGATCGAATGCCTTGGAAAGAAAAGATAATTTTACCTCTACACGAACACCTTCAAATCGTCTCGAAGGAGGGACAGAGAATTGTGAAATGTGATTGTGGATATGAATTTGGCGATTATAGAGAGAATTGGAAAACCAAATGTCGAATAAGAGTTAGGGACACGATTGAAGATATTGAAGAATTGTATCCTAAACATATGGGAAGTGATCCAGAATGGATGGAATTAAGAGAATATTTCTGTCCAGGATGTTTTACTCTTCTCGATGTTGAAGCTGTACCTCCTGGTTACCCAACAATTTTCAACTTTCTTCCTGATATTGATACTTTCTATGAAAAATGGTTAGGAAGAAATGCACCAGATAAGTAGAAATACTATATTATTGGAGGTTTTAATTCCTTTTTTCTTTTTTTTTGCTTTTTTTCCAATTTTTCTTTATTTTTTTCCAGAAAATAAAGATGGACTCCTAAGCTAAGCATAGATAAAGAAAGTATTAGCCAGAAAATCCAAAAAGATAGAGTAAATCCGAAGAAAAGACTAGGTTCAATAGATTCTGTTACCGCTACAAAAACTAAACCAGATAGCGATATTATTGAACATATAGATCCACAAATACAATCAAAATATAGTGCTATCCTCTCACGTTTTA
>JBHLKB010000132.1:0-6679 GCA_048887205.1 Candidatus Hodarchaeota archaeon | reverse complement strand
GGGTTGGAAGTATATCTCAAGACGTCTGGGATGAAATGGGAAATGGCACAGTTGATATCATCTTTTATGCAAATGACACACTTTCTAATTTCGCAACCCACTATGTAACCGTTAGAAAAGACGTTATTATTCCAATTATTATAATCAATTATCCTTCAAATTATAGTATATATGGTACTGCTCCTCCTGATAT
Organism: Candidatus Hodarchaeota archaeon; assembly: GCA_048887205.1. Classification (GTDB taxonomy): domain Archaea; phylum Asgardarchaeota; class Lokiarchaeia; order Sigyniarchaeales; family SOKP01; genus Loki-b32. Next base: position 6,486 of record JBHLKB010000132.1, on the reverse strand, counting down.
AGGTGTAACTGTATATGACCCTAATTTTGATTTTATATGGTATCGAATTGATAATGGAACGATTTCCACTGGAAATTATTCATGGTCAGGAATGATAGAGCAAAGTATATGGGATGAGATTGGAAATGGTACTGCCAGTATAATATTCTATGCTAATGATACTGTCGGAAATCTGGCATCTGAAACACTTATAGTAAGAAAAGATATAACTCCACCCGATATAACGATAAACAGCCCTGATCCTTACGATTTATTTGGAAAAATTGCTCCCTCTGTAAGTGTAGAATTTTATGATCCTCATTTATCTAATACATGGTATCAATTAGACAATGGAACTACAAAGACTTTGAATTATACTTGGATTGGAATTATAGAACAAGGTGTTTGGGATCAAGTCGGAAATGGAACAATTCTTATAATCATATATGCGAATGATTCTTTGGGCAATCTAGGTGTTAATTATGTATCAGTTCATAAAGATATAATTGCTCCTAATATAATTATTAATTATCCTAGTCCTTATGACGTATTTGGAGATTCTGTTCCAGATATCGATATTCTCTTTGTTGATAATAATTTAGATTTTACATGGTATCAATTGAAAAATGAAAGCATTATAACTCAAAATTATACTTGGACTGGAAGCTTAGAACAGAATGCCTGGGATGAGGTTGGAAATGGTACGGTTACGCTTTTATTCTATGCAAATGATTCAATGAGCAATTTTGGCTCTGCAGAGATTACTATCATAAAAGATCTTAGTGCTCCGATTATTAGTACTATAGAACCAGAAAATTTTGCTATATTTAATAATAATTCACCAGATTTTAAATTATATATTAGCGGCACTGATATCCATAAATGCTGGTATGTTTTAATTGGTAATCCATATAAACACTTCTTCACAAAATCTGATGGAATAACCGTTATCACTATAAACCAAACAAGCTGGGATGAATTTGGAAATGGAACAGTGACACTTGAATTCTATGTAAATGATTCTGTAGGTAATATTGGTTTTGACATTATTGAATTGAGAAAGGATATTTTTGTTCCAGAAATTACAATTAATCTCCCTATTTATGAAGGCTATTGGAGTAGCCCACCTTTACTTAATATATCTTTTTCTGATAAAAATCCAGACAGTCTTTGGTACGAGATTGGGTCATTTTATGGTATCTTGAATAATAATACTGAACAAACAATTGATCCGTCAATATGGGACAGTTTAGCGCAAGGTGAACATCAGCTTTTTATTTTTGCAAATGATACCGCTGGCAATATTAATGATACTTATAAATTCAACATATACAAGGATACATTAGCTCCATTAATAATTATAAATTCACCCCTTGATGGATCTACTACCAATTCCCCACCAGTACTTAATATTACTTGTTTTGATCCGAATTTTGATGCCCTATGGTATGGAGATGGAATAACAAACATAACTATAGTAAATAATACTGATCATTCTCTTGATTGGGGAATTTGGAACCAATTACCAGAAGGTATGTATCAAATTTTCATTTTTGCAAATGATACATTTGGTCATCTTAATAATGTGTTTAAACTAGTGCTATACAAAGATACAAAAGCACCTCTTATTACAATTAATGAACCTTTTAATAATACATATCATAACAAACCACCCATTTTGGATATATATGCTTTAGATCCGAATTTTGATTCCCTATGGTATAACATAGGACCATACGAAATCCAAATAACTGAATTTTCTCAAGAACTAAGCATTGATATTTGGAACAGTTTGGATCAAGGCGCATTTCAAATCAATATTTATGCTAATGATACTTTAGGGAATATTAATTCAACATATTCTTTGACATTACATAAGGATACTTTTTCACCAAAGATTATAGTTAATTCACCCTTAAATCAAACTACTTGGAATACAAGGCCACTTCTAAATGTAATTGCTTTAGATCCTAATCTAAAAAACATATATTATCGAGTTAACGGTGGTGGTTATATTTTATTGGATAATAATACACCAACTCTGTTTTCCAACTATATATGGGAAAACTTAGAAGAAGGAGAGTTTAATATCCAATTTTTTGCAGAGGATATGGCTAGTAATATTAACACTACTTTACTGATTTTATTTAAAGATACAATACCGCCAGATATTATGATTAATTCTCCCTTATATAATTCTTTATATGGAAAAAATGCGCCTTATTTTAACATATCAGTCAATATTTTAAATCTAGACAAAGTATGGTACATTGTCGATGGCTTTCCCGAAAAATATATTTTAAATGAATTTACTGGAACTGTAAACCAAACAGCATGGAATTTTTTCGGAAATGGAACAATCACAATTAGGTTTTATGCTAATGATACAATTGGTAATATTAAAATACAAATTATTACAGTTAGAAAGGATATAATCGCCCCCATTATTGAAGTTAATCAACCAATTGATGATACTATTTGGGATTATCCACCAATAATAAAGGTGTCTATATATGACTCAAATTTAGATAGTATTTGGTATAGAATAGGAACTATGTATTCAAGTTTAGAAAATAATGCTGAACAACAATTAGAAACATTAATATGGGAAAATTTAACTCAAGGGATGTTCTATTTATATATTTGTGCAAATGACTCTCTCGGCAATACCAATGATACATATTATTTGACCCTACATAAGGATACTCTAGCTCCTAATATCAGTATAATTTCTCCTACCGAATATCAAGAAGTTGGAGCTACTTCACCTTATTATGAACTCTCAATTAGCGAATATGATTTACATACTCGTTGGTATACCTTAGATGGAGGACTAACAAATATTACAATTAGTAGAGATCGTGGAGATATTGATCAGCAAGTTTGGGACGAAATATGGGAATCTCATTATGATGGAGATTTAATTACAATTAGATTTTATGCTAATGACACCCTAAATCACCTAGGGTACCAAGACGTAATTATTAGATTAAAAAAACCTGGGTTGTTTGAATTAAGAAATCCTGTATTGTTAATTACCTCAGGAACCATTGTAGGCACTTTAGGAATTACTACGATTAGCGTTAAAAAGAGTAAAAAATATAAAAGAATGGATAGTAAACAGAAAAAGAAGCTTAATGCTATATTATATCTTTCCCTGCTTTTAACAGGTTTATTATTATTAACTTCATTTATATAAACCCAATTTAAATAATAACTTTTTTTGAAGTTTACCAAATAAATGAAATTATAGAAGTCTTATAATTAATTTTTAATTGGATAAAGAAAAAAAAAAGAGATTGATAGACCGATGATCGAGGTTAATTCTTAAAAGATCAAGGTCGATCACACAGCAAACTTAAAAGTATATTCCAAATTTATTGCCAAAAACTGGCGATGATATTCTTAATCGGGAGTTTGGGACTCCGGAGCATACATTTGTATGCCAATATTACACGGAAATCTTGATCAGGTAGGTGACAACCAGACCATTTCATTTTTTCCTTAAATTTGACTTCTTTACCAAGGTCTCCTGGACATGGGCCATCAAAAACCCTCATCCAGCCACTATCATATAATGATGGTACATAATTACTATCAAGATCAATTTGAGTTCCTGAAGTTATTGTGAGGTTTAATGTATAAATATCTACGACATAATCACCTGATAAGGTACCGATACCCAGGGCGCCAGCATCAACTGTTGCACCATATACAACAGTTTCAACATCATATTCAAGCTCACCTTTCCATTCGCCCTTTTGCCATAGATCAACTTCACCACACTTGAATTCATAACCACCGTGTGCATATACAATAACATCCCAAGCATCAACCATGGTTTGCGTTATGGTTAATGGGAATGTAGTAGGAATGTTAGATTGATCAAAGTATAACCAACCTTTTTCTGTGTCAAAAACCTTGCAGATTTTTTCGTTTATCGGTAGGAGATCTACTCCTGGAGGAATAACCATATGATTATTCTCCATAATGTTATTTCTGTTACTTGCTGTCATAACTAATCCATTCGTTAGAGGATTGTAATTAGAAATAACTTTATGTTCCCATATCCCAGATGCGCAGACCAAGAAAATAGAAGCCACAGATATTATCAGAATCCCCGCAATAAAGTGTGAATATCTTTTATTGCTGTTATCTAAATTCATTGGCTTTCTTATCTTTTACTTTTTATCATCACCTTTGAATTTCATTTTTGAAATATGATTGTGACTTCACAGTCACACTAAATATCTAGATAAGTATAAATATAAATTTTTTGGAAGAAATTCTTTCAAAGTTGTCAAATAATAACAAATTTAAAATTCTTTTATAAAATGATATGACTCAAATAGTTAAATCTATAAAGCTAAAAATAAAATATTGGTTTAATTTATAATTAAAAAATAATATTGTTAAAAAAAAGTAGTTTTGCTTATATTATTTGGTTATTCAGAAGTGGATTCTCCATTGGAATTAAAAATTTTAAAAAATAATTTCCTATATTTGTTTTCTAAACCAATGAAATCAGCAAGTAAACTATAGTTAATTATTCTAATATTTTCTCTATTTATTATATTTGGATCTTCAGGGGGCATAAAAGAACGCTGGTTATGGAATGTTTCTGGCCATTTGTTTCCCATAATGAACATAAGAATATTTTGATTTTGGTGATTTTTGCAAATATCTATTACTGAATTATACGATAAATCATTTGTAAATATGAACTGAATTGATATTATATGAGTAATTTTTTCTGGATTCATACCTAGTTCTTGAACTAATTCTAATCCATTTTTTGCATTTGTTAATCGATATTGTAAGAATTTTGTATGATTTAAAATCCAACCATTAAGTGCTTTTTGACCATTATCATATACTTGGGGATAACTGTAATACTTTATTCCTGACTTATCAAAATATTTAGTTAAAAATTCGTTAATATGAAAGCTAACGACGGAATCCTTACGCTCTAGAGCTTGAAAAGCTTTATGTTTCATGTTTGCATAGTATTTAGTAGTTTCTGCTTCAGCAATATTACCATGTTTAAAGATTTGGTTAGATAAATCCTCACATATTTTATATAATTCCGCAGCTTTGGTATAATTACCGTATTTAATGGCAGTTTCTGCAGCTTTCTGCATTTGTTTCTTTCTATTCACAAGTTCCTTAAGTTCGCCCTTAAAATTTTTAATTTCAAAATTATCCATAGAAAAAAGCGATTTTCCTTTCTTTATCCTTTTAACGGCAATTATAGTAGAAACTGATACGACAGCGCCAATAATAAGCAACCACCAAAATATTGGAACTGTAATACCTTGGTTCTTATTTTCATTAGATAAAGAAATTACGGTAAAAGTTCCGTTGGTAGAGGAGCTTTCATGACCTGCTCCATCAATTTGATATAGAAAATAATAATAGGCTCCTACTTTAAGGGGTACTTCCAATTCAAAATAACTACTTTCAGATCCTATATTTTCAATTTTAACTTCAAATATATTTCCAGGTGTTATTAATGGATTTGATTCATTATCAATAATCAATCTATAATATATTATTCCCGATGGATCATAACCATCTTCCCAATCAAAAGTAATACTACCTTTTACTTCTCCGCTTGGATAGTTAATTAATAAAGGAGCTTCTGGTGCTGTCGTGTCTCTAACCTCAATAGAACCAGTTGCTTTATTCCAATTATGGTTATTATCCTCTATATGTATAGTATAAACACAATCACCAATGTTTGAAGGAAAAAAGTCTTTATATTGCCATACATCTCCGCCTAAACTCGTCATATAGTCGGTTAATCCTTCATATTCGATTAAAACTTGATTAATTCCAGAATTGTCCTGTGCTTTGACCATTATTAGTTTAGAATTCCCTAATTCCAATGGTGTTGTATTATTAGTTAGAATAATACATGTGGGTGGGTTAGTATCAATAACTTGGACTGAACCACTCACGAATCCCCAATTGTTATTATTATCTTCCATAGAGATCGTGTATATATAATTGCCAATACTTGTAGGTGTCCAAGAATCGTACTGCCATGTATTACCTCCAATATTCGCCATCGAATGGTTGGATCCTTCAAACTGAATAATAACTTGGTTAATTCCTGATGCGTCAGTAACATCTATGCTGATTACTTCAGTATTTCCTAATTCTAATGGATCGGCACTTTCTATTAAATTTGAATATGATGGAGGTGTTGTGTCAGAATCGCCCTCAATAACTTCAATTGAACCACTCACGAATCCCCAATTGTTATTATTATCTTCCATAAATATGGTATATGGATAAGTACCTATACTCGAAGGTATCCACGAGTCGTACTGCCATGTATTACCTCCAATATTCGCCATCGAATGGTTGGATCCTTCAAACTGAATAATAACTTGGTTAATTCCTGATGCGTCAGTAACATCTATGCTGATTACTTCAGTATTTCCTAATTCTAATGGATCGGCACTTTCTATTAAATTTGAATATGATGGAGGTGTTGTGTCA
>JBHLKB010000131.1:0-6702 GCA_048887205.1 Candidatus Hodarchaeota archaeon | reverse complement strand
ATTTGCTGCTAATGTAAATTTCTCAAATGTGCCAAGGTGATCTTTCACCTGAGAAAGTAATTCATCCTTGGATAGACTCACGTTAAATCCTTTTAATACTGTATCAGCAAATCTCTCTGCTTGATTAACACCCCATTCAGTTTGACCGAAACAGCCAGTACATGGAGCATTAACCTTTATACACATACCACCGCAGCCAGCATTAGTAATGGGGCCTGCACATATATAACCTTGTTCAATAAAACAATCTTCCATATTTGGAAGCCCCTCGTAGTCTCTTTTTACTCTAGTCATTGTTGATTTACTTCCGATAATTCTAGGACAAGTATCACAGACATTTGAAATCTCTGTGAAACCACGGTTATCTCTTAAGAACCCCATTAGTTTTCCTGCGATTTCTTCGGTTGTAGGAGGTAAATTCGCTAAAGGTGTTTCAGGAGAACCACGTTTCTTTATTTGTTTTAATATATCTCCTGCTAGATCAAATCCCGCCATCAGAGGAACATTTAGAAACAAGGGTAGAAATTCATAAAGGCTCTTTTTATCTCCTGAACTAAGAGCACCAAGATTATTTGCCATATTGTTTAATTTATCCGCTCTAGAATCAACAGTTTTAGCAGGTCCAAAGCAACCAACACAAGGTTTATCATCACTAGTACATTTTAAAGTACAACCGATACTAGTGATTGAGCCAAAGCATAATATGCCTTTATCCAATAAACAATTATCTTTAATATTGCAATCATTACAATATGCTAAGTCGTTCATTGGAAATGGCTTTTGACCTAGTAAGAATACCACTGCACTAGCGATCGCTTCTGGTTTTGGAGGGCAACCAGACATGTACGCGTCAACTTTAATAATTTCATCGACAGGTACAATTTTATCTACGAAACCTGGTGTATTCACCATTGGTTCTCCGCCACTACCGTCAGCTATACTTTCTACTTCCGAAAATTTGCGTCTTATTAAATTATCTTTATTCCATTGATTAGCCAATCCTTTTACACTACCATAGCATGAGCAAGTTCCAAAAGCAACAATTAAGGCACTTTTTTGTCGTAACAATTTTGTTTGTTCAATATCATGTTTAGTTCGTAAAGTCCCTTCAACAAAACCTACAAGAATTTCTCCGTCTGCTCTGGCTTTTAATGAGTCATATTTGAAATCAACTACAGCTGGCCAATAGACAATCTCTAATGCTGGGAGAACATTAAGTAAACCTAAATGTAGATTTAATAGGCTTTGATGACATCCCCAGCAATCAGAATTTTGTAAGAATGCTACTTTTACAGCCATTTTTTATCATTTTTTTATTGTATATTTTGTTTTTATAAATTAGCTAATTTATTTTAAAAAAAATTAGTTGAGATTATTTATTCATAACTTTATTAAAAAATTACTAATTACTTAGAGAAGCTCTGGAAAAAAATGTAAAAGAATAAAATTATTTGTATTAAAAATCAATTCTATATACTATTAATTAATAATAATTAAGTTTGTAGTTTTTCTAAATTCTTTTAATTTTCCTTTCTTTTTTTTTATTATGAGTGAAAAAAAAGAGAGCTCAAATGTGATCCGTTTGGCTCATGGAGCTGGTGGAGTTTTACAAGAAGAACTCATAGATTTTATTACAAAAAATATTCCCTTTAAGAATGTTAACAATGGTATTGGCGTTGAGGAATTAGACGATGGTGCTACAATTCCATTAAAAGGATATGATAAAGAAATCGTTATAACTGCAGATGGTCATACTATTTATCCTCTATTTTTTCCGGGAGGAGATTTAGGAATTCTAAGTGTTTGTGGTACAGTCAATGATCTTATAATGATGGGTGCAGAACCGTTAGCCTTAACATCGATGATTATCATTGAAGAAGGTTTTGAATTTAATCAGTTAAATAAAATCGTTAATTCAATGAATTTAATAGCAAAAAAGGCGAATATTGCAATAATAGCAGGAGATACAAAAATTATGCCTCGAGGTACCTTAAATGAAATAATAATCGCAACAACAGGTATTGGAATTAAAGATAAAAACATAAAAGTGTTAGACAATAACATAAAAGTTGGAGATGAGATTATATTAACTGGAAGCATTGGAGATCATGGTACAGCATTGATGGCTTCTCGCGAAGGATTAAATATATCTACAGATTTGAAATCAGATATTTCGCTTCTACTAGATATTTATAACAAAATTAAATTGGAAATTAGTAATAATTATATCCATGCAATGAAAGATCCTACACGTGGGGGAATTGCCGCTGCTTTAAATGATTGGGCTTCAAAATCAAATGTTAGTATATGGATTGATGAAGAAAAAGTCCCTGTTAAAAAACAAGTTATTGCTATATGTGATATGTTAGGATTGGATCCTTATAATATAGCTTGTGAAGGGAAAGCTCTCTTAGCAGTTGATTCTACTCACTCAAAAAATATCTTAAAAAAGATAAAATCAACTCAGATTGGAAAGGATGCTGAAATAATTGGTGAAGTAAAAGCTAATAATCCTAAAAGAGTTTTTTTGAAAACAATAGTAGGCGGCACTCGATTTATAGATATGCCATTAGGAGAACCTATACCCAGAATTTGCTAATATAGATAGAGGAATGAGAATAAAATGGATATTCCAGGAATAAGTGTTCTAAGGAATAAAGAATTTACAGATAAAATTGTAAAATCAATCAATAGAACTATTAAAGAAATTGGTAAACCAGTTAAATTTATGCATGTTTGCGGAACCCATGAACACACTATTTCTAAATATGGTTTAAGGACTCTCTTACCTAAAGAAATTGAAGTGTTGTCAGGTCCAGGATGTCCAGTATGCATCTGTCCTGCTGCTGATATTGACAAAGCAGTTGAGTTAGGAAAACGGGAAGATACAATAATTACAACATTTGGGGATATGATCCGAGTTCCTGCAACAAATATCTCGCTTGCTGAACTCAAAGCTAAAGGTGCCGACATACGCATTACATATGGACCAAATGATGCAATTAAGATCGCTAAAGAAAATCCAGATAATGAAGTGATATTTTTTGCTATAGGATTTGAAACTACGGTCCCTTTAATTGGATATGAATTACAATCTGGACCTCCTTCAAACTTTTCAGTAATTTGTGCTCATAAATTAATACCCGCTGGGTTAGAACTTTTAATGAGCCAATCTCAATTAAGAATAGATGGTTTTATTTCTCCAGGTCATGTATCTACAATTATTGGCTTGAAACCGTATGAAATTTTCTCACAAGGATATAAAATACCTAATGTGATTTCAGGATTTGAACCTAATGATGTTTTGCTCTCAATTTTAATGCTCTTAAAACAGGTAAGAGATAAAAAGTATGAAACCTTGAATGAATATTCTAGAGTGGTAAAACCTGAAGGCAATGTTATTGCCCAAAAAGTTATAGAAGACGTTTTCCAACCTGTTTCTTCTCCATGGAGAGGAATTGGAAGAGTTTATGATGGAGGATTAGTTATTAGAGAAAAATATCAAGAATTTGATGCTGATAAGAAGTTTGATATAAAAATTGAAAAATCTCAAGATATTCCACCAGGCTGTTCATGTCATCTTATCATGGTTGGAAAACTCTATCCTTATGAATGTAAATTATTTAGAAAAGAATGTACCCCCATTAACCCTATTGGACCGTGTATGGTGTCTATGGAAGGAACCTGTAGTATTTATTACAAATATCATGAAAGATAGTATTGACAGAGACTTCTATCTTTTTTTTAAACCTTGGTCAAATCTTTTCTTTTTTATTGCCAAAGTTATAATAATTATTGCTCCTAATAGTATCGTTAAATCGTATCCAAAAATTTTTAGTGATGGAATTATAGAAACAGATTTTATTACTTGTACTAATGCATATGCAACAAAATTATTACTATTATTAGCATAAAATTTGATCGATATTATCCCATTTTCTCTTTTATCCCATTCGATTTGATTAATGTAACCGATTAATGTGGAAATAGTTATGTTTGTAGCACCATTATCTATTGTATACCAAATAGTATCATAAGAACCAATAATTTCTACCCCATAAAATGGTGCAATTATATCAAATACTTCATTTGGGCGCGGTAATTTTATGTAAACCTTTAATGGAGTATTAATTGTAAAATTTATAACTGCATATCTAGAGGAATAATTTTCTTTATGGAATTCAACATGAATTCTATAGAATCCAATACTCTTCAGGCTGGTGTTAAAGTCTAAGATATATAAATCATTTAGATCTTTAATTAAATCAATATTTTGACTTGGTCCCTCAAGAATCGTCCCATTACTATCTGTTCTATACCAATAATAGAAAGCATGATCTAAATCTCCAATTCTACTATGTGTTAAACTATTATTAATTTCAAATGTGAAATTATAAGCTGTCATAAATTCAATATCTTTAGAAATAATTAATGTCAATGTTGTTCCGTTAATTAATGTAGATTTAGGCATTATTTCTAAATTTATAAGAGCGGATCTCATTTCAAAATTATCTTTTTTCAAAGTAACAAACAAGAAATAAAAGCCAATTGGTTTTAATTCTGTATTGAAATCTAAAGTATAGGTTTTGTTTATATTTTGAATTAAATTTCCAGATCCATTTTTTCCAGGTATTACTGTTCCATTTGCATATAATTCTTCCCAAATATAAGTAGCTTCGCTTAAATTACCAACAATCTTGTTAGTATTGGCATCTTGGTATGTAAAGACAAAAAGTTTTTGCTCTTGAACAAATATCTCTGAATTAATATATAATAAATCAGATTGACCATTTATAGTGGTCTTCCTTTCAAGAATATTAAGAAAAACGAAATCAGATTGTGTAGTATAATTTTCATAGGAAGCTGTAATGCTTATAACTTTAAGACCTATATTTTGTGCATCTGAAGTATTAACTGTAAATGTGTAAAAATCAGTAAATACAGGATCAACAGAAAATTCAATAGGAGCAAGACCTAACCACTGATAAGTTACATGTGCTTTATTCAAAGGAGTTCCAGTATCATTAATACAGTATTTAATAGTAATATTTATAAGTTCGTTATAATACGCTGTGTATGTCTTATCTGACAATTCATCAAGTGTCGGATAATTATGAGCACTAATTTTAGTAGGAACTGCATTTATTCTAACTAACATGAAAGCTGGATTTGGGTCAGGAAACTTAGGACAGAAACCTGTTATTGTAACTTCATAATATTTTCCCGCGGACAATCTACTTGAATTAATTTCTTTAAAAAAAATACCATTTCCAAAAGAAGTCATGTTCGTTTTTATCAAATCTATAGATAGATCAATGTCACTGATTGTTATATTACAGTAAGCGTTAGGTTCTAGTACTGGGTTCCATGTCGTGCCATTGTCTTCTGTATAGGTAAAGTTCAGTGAAAATGTAATATTATTTCCCCATATTACTTCAGAATCATAAGTTAAATCCTCAAATTGAGTAGCATTACTATTTGAATTTCTAATTAGGAGATAATTTTCGATTTTTGATGATTTTACATATGAATTATTTATTAATTTATCAAAAATAATATGAAAATTAATTAAAATGATGAGCAAACATAAAGTTTTCTTTAAAGTTTTCCGTTTGAAATTTATAGATTTCATTACATAAAACTTGTACTTTTGTCTAGTAATGAATAAATATGCATTCCTTGAATTTAAATTTTTAAAAAAGTATCATTTCGGTAATATTGATAAGAAGACAGTTTAAGAATTAAAAATATAAATACTTTCTTTTTTTAATTTTTAGGTTATATTAATAAAATTAAACCGACCATGGAAAGCAGGTATTATATTTTTCAGTTCCCCATGCGTCTGTAGCAGGGAAATTAGAACGATAACCTTTTTCATAGTTCTTATTAAAATACGTCTTTACATGTCTACCCCACACTATCTTATCAAAATCTGATCTTGTTATTCTTTGTGTTTTGTTGTTTTGATTAAAATGTTTTGTGCTATAATCAAGACTACATTTCCAAAAGTGAGTTTTTTCTTTAAGATATTTTGATTTGTCACCTTTATCTTCTTGAACCCAAGAAACAAAACAAACATCATCCCTACCATCTAAACAATTATTCAGATATTTTAATCTTGAATCGAAGCCTCCTTCACTCGCAGCCCAGTAACCTCCCCAATAACTAACGAGTACAATTAAAATACAACCTTTTAATTCTTTAACTGTTGGCCACTTATAATTATTTTCTCGAAATTTCTTAAAAGTAAAAAGAGTTTTAGGATCAAATGAATCTGTAATTATTTTATTCAATTTCTTGATTCCATAAAGTTCATCTGGTTCGTTATTTGAGTCAATTATATTGTCTTTTAACTCAACAAAAAGAGTTATTGGAGCATGCTCTTTTTTTTGATCATTTGACCAATCCTTTAACACTCTAAGCCAATTTGAGAATAAATAATCTTCCGGATTACCATCTTTCCCGAGGAGCACATCAATATTATTCGGTAAATGATAGACTTCAAAATCTTCTAATTCTTGTATTTTATCATCGTGTATGTCATATTCAAGACCCCTGACTCCCTTGTCTAGTTGTTCTCTTATAGAGAGTTCATAAGAATTATGGCTAGTCTTGAAAAAAGCTTCATGATAAGTAATATCCAATATTTCTTCTTTAGATCTCATTTCGATATATCATTAATATGATAACTAATTTATTTTA
>JBHLKB010000130.1:0-6796 GCA_048887205.1 Candidatus Hodarchaeota archaeon | reverse complement strand
GTTAAAGTTGATGCGTATATGTTAGGTTGTCCTCCACGAACAGAGCGTTTAGTAAGTAATATTTTATATCTTTTAGGGCAAAAACCATTCCCTATGGAAGAATTAGCCTTCTGTAATGAATGTAGCCTAAATGAGTCTGGATGTTTATTAGATTCTGGAAATCTATGTTTTGGCCCAATTACAAGTAAAGGATGTACTGAGAGATGTACAGATAAAGGAAATCCCTGTGTAGGCTGTTTTGGGCCTTCAAAGACCACATCTCCTAGAATTGAGAAACTAAAAGAGTTTAGTAATAATTTGGAAAATCTTAATTCTGGTAATATGCGAGTTTTGAAAGAGTTTTTTGCGTTATTTGTAAATATCCCAATGCTTACAAGTCTTATTCCAGTTGGACCCGTTTTGCCTGAAATGCCTTTCAGTTCAGAAGAAATTGTAGCCACGATTGTTAAATTTTTGAGAGACCCTCAATTTCCAAAAAATATGAAATGGCTCACAGATTGGCACTCCCTTTCATCAGTTTGCGATACTTGTTCAAGAATAAGAGATAGGTTTCAAATGACAAGAGTTAAAAGAGATTATGAGGGTTTACCAAATGAAGAAGACTGTCTGATTGAGCAAGGTTATGTTTGTTTAGGACCAGTGACTAATGCAGGATGTGGGGCTGCGTGTATTAAAGTAAATGCACCTTGTTCGGGGTGTTATGGTCCTTTAAAGTGGGGACCACCCTCAATAATTAAATCTCCAGGAAGATTAGCACCATCATTTTTTGCAGAAACAGTAGTTCAGAATTTCAATACAAGTTTAACCAAAGAAGAAATACTCTCCCAAATTAAAGATCATAATGGGATTTTTGAAAGATTTAAAATGGCGAAAAACCCATTCTTTAAAGGAGGATACAAAGGTAAATATACTGGTCAATGGTGGCTTGAGAAAAAAGAATAAATTTAAAAATTTAATTATTATTCAAAAAGTATTTTAAATTAACTTCAATTTTATTTAGAACATAATCTAGAATTACATCCTCAGAAAAGAATTATTTTTAATTCTTCCTTAAGTTACAACTGAATTTAGAGAGATAATAATGAAAGATGAGAAACTAATTAAAAATGAAACTATTGCAGATGCAGAAATTATAATGGCAGTATCTTTTAGCAATAAGGAAAGAGAGAACATTATCCCATATCTTCGTAATTATAAGTCGGATTATCAAAAAGGGAGAGAGATAAAAATACAAAATAATACAAAACCTCCCCTGTATTTCAATCCCCTTACTAAAAGTATTCCTACAATAAAAAGATTACAGAAAAATCAATATAGTAAAATTGATAACATTTTAGTTCCAGAAAATAAAGAAGAACTTGCTTTTTTCTCCATATTACAATTAGCTTTCCTCCTGCAGAAACAAGAAATTACATCTGTTGAATTGACAAAACTATATCTTAATAGATTAAAGCGTTTTGATCCAGAATTACAGTGTGTTATTACTTTTACTAAAGAACTAGCTATAGAACAAGCAGAATTAGCTGATGAAGAAATCTATAAAGGAAAATACCGCAGTCTCTTACACGGCATTCCTTACGGTATTAAGGATCTCTTTTCTTATCCAGGATACCCTACAACCTGGGGGGCTGAACCATTTAGAAATCAAATTCTCAATCAAAAAGCCACAGTAATTGCAAAATTAGAAGATGCTGGAGCAGTAATGATCGCAAAACTATCTACTGGACGACTAGCTTCTGATCATAGATGGTTTGGGGGGGAGACAAAATCACCTTGGAATATAGAAAACCATGCTGGTGGTTCTTCAGCAGGATCTGCTTCTGCAACAGCAGCGGGATTAATTGGATTCTCAATCGGAACAGAAACATGGGGGAGTATAATCCAACCCTGTCATCAATGTGGCACTACAGGACTTAGACCAACTTATGGAAGAGTAAGTAGCTATGGTGTAATGTCATTAAGTTGGTCCCTTGATAAAGTAGGACCTATCTGTAGAACAGTTGAAGATTGTGCGATTGTTTTTGATGCTATCTATGGACCAGATGGTAAAGATAAATCCATTATAGATATTCCTTTCCATTGGAATGTAAATCAAGAGCTAAATGAGATTAGGATAGGATATACAAAAGATCTGTTTGAGATGGAATATCAGAATAAAGAATTTGACCTTAAAACTTTGGATATTTTGAAGAATTTAGGTGTTAATCTAACGCCCGTAAAATTGCCAATACTATCATCTCATACTATTGATATAATTACTGCTTGTGATATGTCTACATTTTTTGAGGAACTTGTTTTAAATAAAATAGATGTAGAACCTTGGGCTAACTCTCTTAAAGCAGCAAGGTTTATTCCGGCTATTGAATACATTAAAGCTCAACGATATCGTTGGTTCCTAATGGAAGAGATGCAAAAACTTTTTGATCTAGTTAACATTATCATTACTCCTACTATCGATTATACAAATATTTTCTGGAAGACTTCTTCAAATTATTTATCAAACCTTACAGGACATCCTGCTGTTGTAGTTCCCAATGGATTTAAAAAAAATGGAATGCCTTCATCAGTTACATTTATAGGTGATTTATATAAAGAGGAAGAGGTCCTACGGGTTGCTAAACTGTTCCAAGACAACACGGATTTTCATCTCATGAAACCAGAGTTAACAAATCTCCAATAATCTTAATATTAACCTTTCAAAATCATAGTAAGTTATATATAAGAGTTTTCAAAGTAAATTATTATAAAGAGAATTTTACAATTACATAGAAATGAATAGTCAATATATAGAAAACTCAAAAGATAAATTTCCATTAGTAGGAATCGGTCCAAAAATACTCATCGCGATGTGTCCATTTTTTGTATTGTTTGGGATTTTAAATTCAATATTTTATCCAATTTTTCAAATTCCGATATATTATTATTTGTTGGTTATTATTGGAACGACATTAATAATAATTGGTATTTCTGTATTTATATATTCTGAAAGAATCTTAAGTTTTGCACATAGTTCATCAGAATTAATCACAACAAAAACCTATGCTTATGTACGACATCCAATGTACGCTTCTTGGGGTTTAGGAACATTACCAGGTATTTTTTGCTTGTTCAATAGTTGGATTCTCTTTTTTCTCTTAGTTATATATTATTTGCTAGTAAGAATCTTTTTAAGAAAAGAAGAAAGATATTTATTCGAAAAATATGGTAAAAAGTATGCTCATTATAAAGAAAATGTAAATGCCTTCTTCCCAAAATTAAAAAAATATAAACCCGAAGAAAATTAAAACTTACTTGATATGGATGTTAAAATAAAATTTGCTTTAATAACACTTGGTGTGGTATTATTCCAGTCAACCTTGAAGCTAATCGGAGTTTTAATTACTGGAAGTCTGAGCTTTTTATCTGAAACAGCAGATACGCTTACAGATATTCTGTTTGTTTCTATTACTTTATATTCATTATACCATAGTCAGAAACCCGCAGATTATGAACATATGTATGGTCATAGTAAAATCGATTCTATTTCGGGTTTGATCCAAGGAGTAATTTTAATGAATATTTATGTTGTATTGATTTATAATGCAATTCAAGCAATAATATCCATCAGATTTGAGGTTATAAATCCTGAAATTGGTCTATTCATATTAATTTCTTCTTTTCTTGTTAATTTAATTTTCTCTAGAATTCTCATTTCGAAAGGAAAGCAACAAAAAAGCCTAACAATGAAAATTCAAGGTCTTAATTTATTTCAAGATTCAATGAGAGCTATAATAGTTTTATTAAGTTTTATCTTTGCTTATTTTGGCATAATCTTTGTCGATCCTATACTAAGTATTGTTCTTTCTGTTTGGATCATAATTGGAGCGTTTAAATTGACCAAAGGAGGGATTAGAGAACTTACAGATACGAATCCTATAAGTTTAGTAATCATTGAAGAATTAAGACAAAGGATTTTTCTTTTAGAACATGTTGTTGGTATACATAATATAAAAGTAAGAACAAGCGGTAAAACATTATTCTTAGAAGTTTATTTATCTGTTGAGGATCATATCTCTATTGTACATGCAAATGAAATTATAAAATCTATAAGAAGCATGAGTGAGAAAAAATTTCCATTATATGAAGTCGAGTGTATTGTTGAAATGAATCCTTTAGCGAGTGAAAAATCTATTGGCGAAGGATTA
This sequence comes from Candidatus Hodarchaeota archaeon, assembly GCA_048887205.1. Lineage (GTDB taxonomy): Archaea > Asgardarchaeota > Lokiarchaeia > Sigyniarchaeales > SOKP01 > Loki-b32. Next base: position 2,612 of record JBHLKB010000130.1, on the reverse strand, counting down.
ATAAATTTAATTTTTTCGATGAAGTCCGAATATCCAAAGATCTTGAATTTCAAAGATCTTAATGTATTTAGATTAGAAAAAGAATATTTTATTTCTCTAGTTGTAATGGTTGAAGAAACTCTTTCCCTTAGAGAATCGCATAAAATTTGTTCTCAATTTGAAAATGAGATAAAAAAGCAAGCACCAATTATTTCAAGAGTTATTACACATATAGAAAGCCAACCTCGTAGTGAAATTCAAATGCCAAGTCAAATAAAATGTGCGGACGTTGGACAAGAAATGATACAACAAATAAGTGAAGAAGTTGAAGAAGTGCTAAAATCCCATCCTCAAGTTAAGGGATATCATGGATTAGAATTTTGGGCAACATTAGATTATTGCATTCTGGAAGCTCACGTATTTTTTGATGGATCATTAAATATTTCTCAAATACATAATTATATTACAGAATTGGAAACTATTATTAGAGAAAAATTAGGGATTGATAATTTAGACACAATATTCCTTCATTCTGAACCGATTGAAGATCAAAAGAAAGGGGTCATCTTTTGATTCAAATTTAAACCTAAAATGGAAAATTATATTTATCTAAACCAAGTTCTTCTAGCATCATTTTAATATCTTTTTGTAAACTCTTATTGAGAGGGATACCAGTTTCTCTTCTTTTTAATTCAGTAAAGTATTCTTTTTCTCCCGCTGTATAGATTTTTTCTGCACCCAGTGCTTTCTTAGAACTTCTCAACTCTCGCATGATATTACCTGTTATTTCTTTAAATTCATTTAGCGGAATGAAATTTTGAATATTAATAGCTAAAAAAAAATGCCCTACTTTTAATCTTTTTTGACCGTTTTCTATTACTCCTGCTGTATCTTTAAGATATATTCCATCCTGTAATGCAGAAGATAAAATTTCGGCAAAAGTAGCATAACCATACCCTTTATGACCCGAAGTATTTTCACCTCTGCCTCCTAAAGGCAGTAATGCCGCAGAACGATTAATTAACTTGTTTAAGATTACATTGGGATCTGTTTTTGAATTACCATTATTAGAAATAATTAATCCATCTGGAAGAGGTTTTTCTAGTCTACTATATACTTCTACTTTCCCCCTTTGAATAATTGATGTAGCACAATCTATTAGGAAGGGAAAATCTTCATCAGTAGGGGCACCATAGGTTAAAGGATTTGTCCCTAACATTGGTTCTGTACCGAATGTGGGAGGAACAGCTGGTCGTGTATTGGTTGTAACAAATCCAATCATCCCTTCTTGTATTGCCATTAGTGAATAATAGCCAGCAATTCCAAAATGCGTCGAATTTCTTACTGCAACAGCTCCAATACCATACTTCTTAGCCTTTTCAATCGCTAACTTCATTGCTTTGTAGGCGATCACATGTCCCATACCACAATTTCCATCCATTGTAGCAGTAGCCAGATTATCACTGACAATTTCTAACTCTGTTTTAGGATTGTAGATTCCCTCTCGTATTCGATCATAATACATCTTACATCTCTGGATTCCGTGTGAATCAATACCTCTTAAATCCGATGTGATGAGTACATCTGCAATGATTTTAGCATCTTCTTTAGGTACTCCAAGTCCAATAAAAACATCTTTCATGAAATTCTCAAGAATCGTTGCATTTACAGTAACAATATCTTTTTGTGTTGAAGTAATTGCTTCTTCGATTGCTTTTTCTATCATTGTTAAAATTATGAAAAAATTGTGATAGATTTATTTATATAAATAAGTATTTAACTAAAATCATATTTAATATAATTTTAAAGTTAGTGATTAGATCTAAGATTTTAATAAATTTCTACCCATTATTTAATAAGAAAAGCTTTCAAAAAGAAGAAAATTAGAGTCTTTTCTGCATTACATAATGTTTTCTTAAAGTTTGGCAATGAGGGAAAATTGTATCGATTGCTCGTGAGTTATTTGACCATATACCCGTACCTTCAAAATAAATTACTCCATGTAAGTTACATGTTAATTGACCAAGATTGTTAAGAGCTGAAAAAATCCCCTTTCCGAAATATCCTTTTTTAACCATTGCCGTATCTACATTACATCTTGTAATTGGTTGCCCGTTCCATGCTTCATACAAGTCTGGTAATCCTAAAAGTATACCAATTAAATCATTTGTATTTCTATTAAATGCCATTGGAGCATATGGCTCGGTTTTTGTAAGATCGCAAGTCTCCCATGTCTCTATAAATTGGGGTATATTTGAGTAACTCTTAGGACTAAAATCTGTTGGGATATTATAAAATGAGTTTGGAATATGATTAAATGCTTCGAAAAATTCATATATGCGATTTCTCCCTGATGAGTCTGGCAAAATCTCATGAAAAGAATCATTTGCAAGATCCCTAATTTGATCCGCCATATCATACAATTCTTTTAGTGAGACATATCGAAATTTGATACCTTTATCTATTTTTTTTCCTTTATCCCATATTCTCTTGGTAACATAGACACATGTATACTCGGATTCTCTATAATAACCTAGATTCTCTAGATAGTTTAGGATATGTAATTTTGGATTAGAAAAAGCAACACCATAAAGCATTGGTTGATTAAAACCTTCGTTCTGAATTCCAATCCC
>JBHLKB010000129.1:0-6844 GCA_048887205.1 Candidatus Hodarchaeota archaeon | reverse complement strand
GCCAAAGCAAGAATATATGACTCTATCTGAATTTATAAAGGATTGGATTAAAGATCATGGATCAGCTCATAAATTGGATGATTATTTTGAAAGAATGCAAAAAGACCCTTCTGGAAAGTTATATATGCCTATAACTTATGGTGGTGCAAAGCTGTTTATAAAATTGGGATTAAGCCCAAATATGGTTTCTTATATAAATTTAATTTTATCTGCTCTCATATTTTATGGAGTTATAATGGCTAGTGCAGGTCACACATTGTCATTATTCTCTGTTCAACCATTATATGGTTCTTGGTTTGTTGCTATAGGACTTTTGGTATTATTTACAGGTATAATTGATGGTATCGATGGTGCTATAGCTAGGTTATTAGATATAAAATCTAAGAGTGGTGCCTGGTTAGACAATGTGATTGATAGGATCAGTGATATATTAATGCTAGTATGTTTAATTCCTGGGAGTATTTCGGTTCTATCAGACTTTGGATTTGATTTTCGTTGGTTGGTTTGGACAAATATTTTTCTAATTTTTATTTATGAATATATGAGAGCAAGACACGAGGGTTTAGGGTTAGTTGAAACAAAGCCATTTATAGGTGAAAGAATAACAAGAATTATTGTAATCACTACATTTTTTTTAATATACGGTTTTTCGAGTTTCACAGTGCTATTAACAAATTTAATTAATCCATCTGCTATTGGAATATGGGCAGCTTCGCATTATGGAGTTATAACTTGGACTATGTTAATTTTTCAAATCAATCTATTAGTTATTATGACCATATCCTTCCTTCAATTAGCAAGATATAGTTGGAAAAATTTAAAGAAAATTGATGCAGAGTGAAAAATTATTAAGAGGTAATATAAAAAAATGAAAATATATAGATATTTATTATACGGGTCTTTTTGTGTAGCTTTTTTTGTACTTATTCACATCTATTTTCCACCCTCCTGGCCATCTATGACAAAAGGAGCAATAGACGCATTATTTACTAACCCTTTAACTTATTGGTGGGTAATATTTCCATTAGTTGGACTAATTATGTTATTAGGATTTGTCATTTATTATGGAATACATTTCTTAGCATCCTTTGGCAGTGGTTATCGACCAAAAACGTCTCATTTGCCAAATATTAGTATTTTAATTGCCTGTAAAAATGAAAGAACACTTATAGAGAGAACCTTAAATTCTATTATTGATGCAAAATATCCCAAAGAAAATATCCAATTAATCATAATAACAAGTGGATCAACTGATGATACCGCGGAATTTTGTAAAAATTATGCAAAAAACCATGATACTATAGAAATAAAAGTCTTATCAGAGGATCTTCCTAACAAAGGTAAGCCCCCCGCACTGAATTATGGCTTAAAATATGTAAAGAATGATATTGTTGTCCTTTATGATTCAGGTTGTATTCTAGAACCTGATACATTGAAAAATTTAATAGCACCATTTCAAGATAATAAAATTAATGCTGTTATTGGGCCTGTCTTGGTTAAAAACTGGAAGGATAATGCTTTAACTAGAGGAATTTTTCTTGATTATGCTATTGTTTCTGGTGGTGGATTATTATTCGAAATTAAAAATAGACTAGGATCATCAGCTTATTCATTTGGACGAAATTTTGCTGTCAGGTCAAAATATCTCCTAAAATATGGAGGTTTTAATGAAGATTCAATGACAGAGGATTTGTATCTCTCCGTACTTTTAAATTTAGATGGAGTAAAAATATACTTTTCACCCAAAGCTAAAATCTATGAATATGTTCCAAATAATTGGCAGATTTTAGTAAAACAGCGAACAAGATGGCTTGCAGGATTTATTTTTGATATGCCACAGTTGATGGCTATGAAAAGCGAAAATAAAAATGGGAAATCACTTATTATCTCAAGGAATATGACAATGATGCTTATAGGAAATTTAGATACGTGGATACCTATTATTATAGGTTTTGCCATATTGTATTCCCTAATTGGAGAATATTATCAACTTATATGGGCTTTATCTTGCTTATTCTTCCAATTTGGTTTTCTGTTCAATGCTGTACGAAAATATGGAGATAAACATTACAGTCTTTTATTGCTTTTCTTAATAAGTGGCTTTATCCATCTTTATATGTTTTTACGTCAGTTCCGTCTTCCTAAAGAAATAAGTTGGGAAAAAACACCAATGTTACTGGAAAGACAAGAAGAGGAAATCGTAGCTTTATCTAGTATTTAACTATTTATAATAACATTTCTTTTTTTTATATTAATAACCCATTCTTAATTTGGTAATTTTTTTGTTATTGAAAATCAAGGATTATTTACCTGGAGAATTAAAAACAAAATATTTTGATTTCATACCCCAAGAATACCCAGATGAACAATTTTGTAAAGATTTACTAGAACAAATAAAATTGTCCTATAATAATTGTGAGTATTATCAAAAAAATCTCTGCAAAAAGTTCAACTTTATAATTCCTGAAGAATTAACTATAGAGGATTTAGACACTATCCCATACGTTCCAACAGAAACTTATAAACAATCAGGAAATCGAACTCTAAAACTCTTAAAAGCACCTCTTGATGATATAGTGCTCTTTTCTTGTTCATCTTCTACCACTGGGGATCCCTCAATAGTTCCTCGAACAATAGAGGATTTTGATCAATTACAGTATAATTCCATTAAAGTTTTCACAGAATTTTTTAGATGGAAGGATTTAAAGGATGACACCAGGAAATGTATTGTTTTTAATTTTGCACCAGGTCGATTGATTATGTCAATGATGGCAAAAAAAAATGCTAAAGGCTTCCACTATATTAAAAAAACTCGTTATTTCACAGCATGCATGAATAAACCATGGGAATATTACGGTCATGAGGAATATTTAGTAAAAGGGAAATTGTGGAAGACTATCTGGGCAATTATTTCAACTTTTTCCGTAAAAGGGGGTTTTATTTTAGATGTAAGTAAAATGTTGAAAATGGTCAAAAGGGTTTTAGAAACAGGATATTGGAAGAAAATAGAAGTAAGCAAACTATTGTTTGGTGGAAGTCCACTTTTAATGAATAATATGTTTGAGAAGCGATTATTAAAAGAAAAGATTTATTATGACCTTGATGGAATATCTTTTGTTGGATGTGGTGGTGGTGGATGGGAGGGAGTCAAGGGGGAAGCAAAGATGGATGCTGTAAATAAAAGTAAATTTATTGAAAATTATGAGAAAGTCTTTAATATAAAACCAAAAGATATTGCAGATATTTATGCTTTTACAGAGGGACCTACTCTCTTTGGTGGACATTGGTCTGAAAAGTACCAAGACTTTTTATTACATTGCCCCGATACCTCCAGGATTATAGTAAGGGATCTTGATAAATTAGAATCTGTTGATGATGGTGAAGAAGGTCTATTAGAAGTCATTACTCCTTATGGTGTCAATGGGACAATAAATCAAGCAGTACTTGTTGACGATATTGTTGAGTTAATTTCAAGAAGAACATGTCCGGAATGTGGTTATTCAGGAGCTACTTTTCGAATAATGGGACGATTAAAAAATGCTCAAGGAAAAAGCTGCTCTTCTTTAATTAATTGGGTTTATTAATGCTTTTATTTCTTTAAATTTCAATCCTTGAATTTTAGTTTGATTAATTTCATTAAGGATAATAATCAATGAATAAAATTAAAAAGAAAAAGAACAATATATTGATTAATTGAGGAGTTCAATTTAAATGAAAATTTATCTTATTAACCCCGCACCTTCAAAATTAAACAAAGAGCAGAAAGAAACTTTATTTCATGCTTCTTCACCTCCATTAGGATTATTGTACCTTGCAACATGTTTAAAAGATTCAAATCATAAAATTTCTATTTTAGATCAAGCAGCTATTAATTATACAAACAATGATGTAATTGATTGGATTAAAAAGGGAGATCCGGATATATTAGGTTTTTCAGTTTTATGTGCATCCTTTGAAAATGCAAAAATAATATCTAAAGAAATAAAAAACTGGAATCCGAACCTGAAAATTATTTTTGGAAATTATCTTGCGACATTCTATGCAAATAAAATCTTGGAAAATTATAGGTGGGTTGATGTTTGCGTAAGAGGGGAGGGTGAAATAACCTTCGCAGAACTTATAGAAAGATTTGAATTAAATAGAGACCTTAAACAAGTCGATGGATTAACATATCAAGTTAATGGTAAAATTATAGAAAATAAGAATCGTCAATTTATAAAAAATCTTGACTCATTACCATTTCCTGACCGGAAAATGATTCCAAAAATCTATAAAAATCGGATTGGTGGAATTGATGTTTCAAAACGTAAATTTACTACAATGGTTTCTTCCCGAGGTTGTCCATTTTCATGTAATTTTTGTGCTTGCACAGCATTTTCTCAAGGCATTTGGCGAACTCGATCTGTACATAATATACTTGAGGAAATTTGCGAGTTAGCGGATCAGGGTTATCGAGAAATCCTTTTTATTGATGATAACTTCACATTAAATAGTAAAAGAATATTCGAATTATGTAATAAAATTAAGAAAGAAAAATTAGATATTGCGTTTATTTGTGATGGAAGAGTTAATAATAGCTCTCTTAGTTTGCTGAGGACGATGAAAAAAGCGAATTTTGAAATCCTAATGTATGGTATAGAAAGCAGTTCTCAAAGAATGTTAGATTATTATAATAAAAGAATTACGCCGCAAATGAGCGAAATTGCCATAAAAAATGCTCGTGAGGCAGGTTTTAAATTTCTTATTGGCTCTTTTATGATAGGTGGACTTGATGAGACTTATGAGGAAGCAATTAATACTCTAAAGTTTATTTCAAAACTAGATATTGATTTTCCTCACATAATTTTTACTCGTGCATTACCTGGAACCCATCTTTTCAATGAGTTAATACGAAAAAACATAATTGATGAAGAAAGATATTGGGAGAGTGGAGTAAATCTTATTGATTTACCTGAAGCAAAAATGAAACGCCATGTAATTTTTCAAATAATTAAAGAACAATTTCATTTAAAATTCTTCAGACCTAGATATTTAACAAAGGCATTTTTTAGAACGTTAGTAAGTAGATACAGGCAGGAAATGATTTTTAATCATCTTAATTTCCATGATCTGGACAAATTTATAAAGTTAATTAATAATCCACCCGATTTATTTTAAATTTAAATCTTAGGAGTGAAAAGTAAGTTTGAAAATTGCGTTAATCAATCCAAGTTTAGAAACTAGTATTTATACACCATGGGTTCCATTAGGAATTTTATATTTAGGAACTATTTTAAACGAGAATGGATTTTCTGTTAAAATATTAGATGCAGCAGCAAAATTCTATGGAAAGAATGAAGTTTTAAATTGGGTAAAACGAGTAAAACCTGATATAATTGGTTTAACTGTCTTTACAGTATCGTTTCTTCCAACAATAGATCTCATTAAGGTAATTAAAGATTGGAATCCCTCCATAAAAATTGTAGTTGGGCATTATCATCCTACAATGGAAGCAGAGAATATTTTTCGTAAATATGGAAATTATGTTGATTATTGTGTAAGAGGAGAAGGAGAATACACGTTCTTAAAATTATGTGAATTTCTACAGAAAGATGATGATAAGATACCAGATCATATCAAAGGACTTACATTCCAAGATTTAAATAAAAAAACCATCTCAACTCCAGAACCACCCTTAATTACTGATTTGGATGCTGTTCCTTTCCCTGATAGAAAATTGATTGATTTTAATTATAAATGGAATTTTTCGGGTTTTGAATTCTCAAAATCAAAACTTACATCAATTATATCTTCTCGAGGGTGTCCATTTAACTGTTCTTATTGTGCGTGTTCTAAATTTGCAAAACGCCGATTTCGACCAAGGAGTCCTGAAAATATTGTGGAAGAGATGCTTTTAATAGAAGAACAAGGATATACAGAATTGAACTTTGTTGATGATAATTTTACTTTACAACCTAAAAGAACTATAAAGATATGTGAGCTAATCAAAAAAGAAAAAATAGATATAAATTGGCACACAGATGGTCGAGTTGACCAGACTTCCCAAAATATGCTAAATTGGATGAGGAAAGCGGGTTGTAAATCTCTATGGTTTGGATTTGAAAGCGCAAATCAAAGGATTCTTGATTTATATAATAAAAGGACTAAGGTGTCTCAATTCAACGATGCGATTCGAAAATCGCGTAAAGCAAATATAAATCTTATTGTAGGATTATTTATGCTTGGAGCCCCGACTGAGACATTAGCAGAGGTTAAAAATACTATAGATTTTGCGATTAAATCTGATATTGACGTTCCATTTTTCAATGTTGTGGAAATTTGGTCAGGAATTAAATTTTGGGAGGATTTTATTTCTAAAGGCATAATCAATCCAAAAGACAAGGTGAAAGTACGTGTTGGTAAGGAAATCCGCGAAGTTGAAAGATGGGAAACTACAACCAGAGTGATAGATTTTTTATTATCTCCGAAAGAACGAAAAGAAATGTTAGATGAAATTCAAAATGCTTATCAGTTATTTTTTTCTTTTGATCGTAAAAGATTCTTAATAAATACAATACTTCGTGCAATAAGAAGTAAATTTATGCTTAATATGATGGTTAACATTATGAAAAATTTTAAGGAGGCTATAAATGCAATTACAACATTTCGAAATTCAAAACCTAGAGGATTTGGAACTTATGACGATTAAATTATTTTTTTCTCTGATAATCAATAAAAAATGACGATAAGGATATTAGTGAGAGAAAAAGATGAAAGTTGCTTTAATTAATCCAGTTCCTATGGATTTGAACCAAGCAGACCCTCGACCCATGTTTTCAAGTTTTGCTGAGCCTTTAGGATTATT
>JBHLKB010000128.1:0-6844 GCA_048887205.1 Candidatus Hodarchaeota archaeon | reverse complement strand
AACAAAATCTCGAGATGTTCTAGCTATAAAGGGACCACTAAGATTTCCTCTTAAAGATAAAAGAGCGGGAATCATCAGTATTAAAATAAGAAAACTATTAAATGGTAAAATAAGGATGGAAAGCACTATTCCTGCTAGTATATCTCCAATAATAGATATAACTTCTGATGGGAAGGTTTCTTTAACAATTTTACCTTTAGAGTCTTGAGTCTGCATATACCATCCTTATCAGAATTTTTTGAATTAATATTACTTTCTTGAAACATTTCTTAGTATAAAATAATTTATTTTCCTTCTATTAATTATATTATTTACAATTATATTTAAATTTAGTTGCACCTAATTTATTATAATTATTTTAAAGCTTATAATTCGATCTAAAGGATATATAGAATTATTTTTATTGTTTTTATCATTATTAATATTTACTTCATTTTTTATATAATTATTGTGATATATTATAAAGAAAAGTTTTAATTGGTTATTCTAAGGCTTCAAAATCAAAATATATTTTATAAAAGTGTATCTATAATTTTTAATTAAATAAACCTAATCTTTAGTTATAACATCCTTTAAGAAAATTGATTAATAGAATCTTCTATGACTAATAATGATGAAAAAATTCAATAAAAACTTAATCCATTTAATTTTCCTATTAATTTTGATGATTAATGTTAATATTTGTTCAATTTTTTGCTTTTCTGAAGGAAATCAGTTAATTTCGGAAAAGAAAAGAGGATTGGATAAAAATCTAGAATATAATCAAGGATTTATATCTTCCAATAGTTATGAGTTGTTTTGGTTTATCCAAATATCTGATACTCAATTCTTATGGTATAGTAATCAGAGAATTGCTGATTTCTACGAATTTTTAAACGAAACTTATAAAACAATTACCCCGCTTTTTATTTATAATACCGGAGATTTAGTAAATACCTATTATGGTGCACAGCAAAACAAAGATGAATGGGAACTTTATAAAAAAGCACTAGATGACAATAGTATGAATACCTCAATTTATATGGATGTAATCGGAAATCATGATGCGATGGAGGACCCAAATTTTGAGTATTTTTTAAACTATTCTATGATGGGTATTTCTTTTAACACAACTCAATATTCATTTAATAAGACTTTCAATTTCGGAAATTATGCTTTTATTGGTTTAAATACTGCTAAGAAATCATATAATTTATTTGAATTCGGATTTCAGGGTTTTTTAAGTTCAGAAGAATTAGATTGGTATGAAAATGAATTAGAAAAATATAAGGAATTTGAAAAAATTTTCGTATTTGGACATCATCCTCCAAGTTATCCACCTTTTTATAAAATAATATCAGAAGAGAGTTCTACTGGAAAAGATTTTTATGAATTAAATGAGGAACACAATGTCTCTTATTATTTCTCAGGTCATATTCATTCAAATTCTATTCAATACTTAAATGAACTTTTGTCTATTACAACATCCAATTTTGATCAGAATAATGGTGTTTACAGAATAATCTCGTTAGATAATAATAGTCTATCAACTTCTGTAGGTTATGTAGGAGTTTGGCCTCAAGCAATTATAACCCACCCATCAGGAGAAGAATATTTATTTCGAGATTTATATGTTAAAGGAAAAAAGATACGAGTTCTTGCATGGGATCCAAAAGGAATTATATCTGTTAAATGGGGTCTATTTGATAATAAGGGAGAATATCAAATAATGAATTGGCAATCACTAGAGAAAATTTATGAGGATTCACCATTATGGGAAGGTAATTTAGATTTCCAATATCGTGGAAATTTATTGTTAAAAGTCAAGATTGATGGGGGGTCAGGAGAAACATTAAAAATACTTAATTATAATTTAAAAAAAGAAATTAGTGTTTTTTCATTATCAGTTGCGATTATTATGGTTATAGGGCTAATATCTATTTCAGTTATAATCAATTACTATCTACTAAAGCAGGTTAAAAAAAAGTGAAAATATTGAACGAAAAATGCCTTAATAAATTATTTCTAATATAAATAATTTCTAAATTCAAACAGAATGATTAAAAGAAGTTAATTTATGACCCTATGGAAAACTATTTTTAAAAATGAAATTAGGAGAAAAACATATCTCTTCCGGAAGAACCGTAAATTATTTTTTATCGTAATATATGCAATTTTCTTGTTTTGGGCGATTTATTTAGGACCTGTATTTTTTGATACTGTTATACCTGAATTAATCAAGCAATTCTCTGAAATGTTTGAACCAATGATAATTAACATAGTTGAATCTACTTTTATGATGCTATTTTTATTATATATAATGTATCCAATTTTCATGCTTTACAGAAAACCAGAAATTGGATATAAAGACATATTATTAGCTTCACCTATTAAACCTGGTGATATTTTCGTTGGCGAATTCCTAGGACAAATACCATTTTACTCATTACTCATATTAGGAATAGGTCCTATCATTAACAGTTTATTTCTTCAAGTGAATCCTGACTTAACGGTTTTTCACTATATTGGTATTTATTTGATGATTTTTCTGTTAATAATTTTTGGCTTATTAATAGGTACTACTATCGCCAATTGGCTTGAGCGTAAAATGATGACAAAAAATCGATTAAAAAATTTAAATTATTCTTTAGTAGTGCTCTTATCATTTTTACTAATTATTTGTTTCTATATTTTTCATTTTATATTTAATTTTATATCAGAAAATCCAGAGTTTAAAAGTTTAATGATAATTTATCCTTCCTATTGGTACTCAAATGTTTTATTGTATCTTATCAATCCGCTTATAGTAGAAGCATATATATTAAATATATGGCTAAATATTGGATTAGCCATTATTATACCTCCCCTAATTTTTTTTATTTCATATAAAAATGCCAACACCATTTACACTATTGACCAAAAATTAGGAAGCGTTCTGATGAATACTAGATATGATAAGAAGATTAATCGATTTCTAAGAAAAATCACCCCACAGGGATATAAAAGGTTAGTTGATGTTCAGTTTAAGGAGTTTTTTAGAAAAAGAGAAAATATTCCAAAATTAATATATGTTGGTGCATTTACTGGAATATTAGGCTTATTTGTATTTTTTTCCTTAGAAGATCCACTTCTAGCAATTGGAGATACTTGGCTAATCGCTCCTTATTTAATTCAAATATTTTATTTTAAGTATTTATTGATGATGATTTTGTCATGGATGGGAGGGCTGATTTTTGGCATTTTCATGGGAATTTATGTATTAATTGGCTCAAAAGACATTATATTTCTCTATAAAAAATCTATTAGAGGAATTAAACCACTCATATATTCTTTTTTTTATGAAATGATATATCTAATCATTTTTTTAGATACTTTTTTAACAATATTTTTTACCATATTATTTCCTTTGGATTTTCTTTCTGCTTTGACATTTTTCTTTCTTTACCCAATAAATACACTTATAATTCTGATACAGGCAACAGGAATTCAGTGTATAAAACCTATGTTTGAGGAGCGAGGTAAAAACGTCTATTTTAATATTTACTTAACCATTTTTATTCAAGTTACTGCTCTACTAATTGCAACTTTTATTATAGTTCCAATTATTCCAGCTTATATTGATCACTCTCTTGGTCTTTTATATATACTTTTGACTAATACTGGATTATCAGCTGGAATTGCACTTCTATTAATCTATCTAGGCATTAGAAAATTAAATCGATTAGAATGAATTCAATTAAAACTCTTTTTAGAATAATATTTTTTTCTTAATCCTTGGAATATTCCATACACCAATAAAGGTACAAATAATATTATAAAACCAAATGGATTTAATAAAAGAAATCCTCCAATTGAAAACAAAACCTCTAAAGGGTCCATAAAAAGCATTTGGATGATAAAATATAGTAATATAACTGTTCCAAATATCATGAAGAAAAGATCTGCTTTTATTATCCACACAAAAGCTAATAATAAAAGTAAAAATAGTAAAGAATTCAAAAAATCCATACTTAATATTAATATTAATTTCTTAAAAATTTAGTATAGAAATTTATCAAATAAGTAAATAAAAAAAAGAATTTAGATTTTTAAAATTTCTAAATAATGTGCTTCTTTCTTCGTATTATAGAAATTATGCTAACTACTGCAAAAATACTTACTCCCAAAATAACAGGAATCATATATCCTGGAATTATTTCTGCTTCAGGAACTAGTTCTATTGTTGCTAAAATCAATCCTCCATATGATACCGAACCATAACTCAACACACCATTTGCATTCCATTTTGCTGTACCAACTATATTTCCTAAACCGGATATTGGGAAGGGAGTACCACTTTCATTCATCGACCATTCTAAGAATTCTCCTAGGATGGTAAATTGAAATCCATCTGGAAGACCGGAAAGTGTCATATTAGAATAGACAGGTGGCATTGTAGCATAAAGAGCGTTCATCCAAGTTGCAATAGAGGCAAAAGGTAACCCTTTTGAAATAAATAAGGGTGGAACACCACCTGCCATACCCATATAATACATAAAGTTAGTGTTATTTATAACTGCGGGATCAATTAGCCAGATGGGAGGAAAATCTGGATATGTTGTATTTAGAATAGTCGTCCAATTATTTGGTTGGTAGGAAAATGCTATATCAGCATATACTCCTACTCCATTGGCACCTGGGAAAGTTGGCATCTCTTCGGTCATGTTTGTAATTACAGCACTCATTCCCACTCCTAAAAAGTCATCGATTCCAAAACCAGTCATATTTTCTATCATTTGATTTAACATAACGTATGCTATTGTCCAATTTGCTTCTCCCATAAGGTTAATAGCAGTGGCGTTCAAATTTGCCATATTAGGAGAAGCAATCCATATGTATGAATTACCTGTATTTATACCAACATAGGTAGGAGCTGCATGTGAGATATTTATAAATGAACACAAGAGCAACGCACTTAATAACGAAAGTCCAACAATTTTTGCTTTTTTCATAAAATATCATCAATATTCTTATAATTGTAATTTATCTGAGATAAAGATGTTACAATAAATATCATAAATCTTGTATTTAAATTTATCAAATAAACCTATTTACAAATCAATATGATTATTCATGTATAACTTTTAAAATGCCAGTGTTACTATTTATTCATAAATATGCGATTTCATAAATTTGAATCAAGATATGAAGCTGGAGAAATTTTAGCATTTTGTATTAAAGAGGATAACGAGAATCTCTATAATCAAATATTAAAAAAACCGAGTGAATGTTTTTGTTTTGCAATCCCTAATGGTGGTGTGCCTGTTACTGAAGCTTTCTGCACTCATTTCAACTTAAATTATGATATTTTGATTGTACGTAAAATAAAAATACCCTACAATACTGAGGCGGGTTTTGGATCGGTAACAACGGATGGAACCGTTTTAATTAATAAGTCTTTGTTGTCCCATTTGAATTTATCCGAGCAAGCTGTCAAAAATTCAATAGAATTGACAAAAACTGAAATCAAAGATAGATTACAATTTTACAACAAAGAAACAAATTTAGAACAATTTTATGAGCAGAGCATTAAAAAAAAACATATATTCATTCTTGATGACGGATTAGCTTCAGGATTTACAATGTTAGCAGCAATAGAAATGATTCAAAATTATGAACCTAGGAATATATTTATTGCAGTACCAACAGCACCGTTAAGAACTGTGGATAAAATTAGAAATAAAGTGGATGAGATTTTTTGCCCAAATATTAGAAAGGTGATGTGGTTTGCGGTTGCTGACGCGTATAAAAATTGGTATGATGTACCAGAATCAGAAGTATTGGAAATTATTAACAATTCAAAATTCTACATCAAGAGTATGAAATAATATTTTCAATATTGAAAGGAGAATGAGGATTAATTTTCTTTTTATCATACCTAAATATTTTTGGCTATATCATTAAAAGAAAAGTAAAAAAAAATAGATAATTTAAGCGCTAATCAAACGGAACAATATTGAAGCATGAGGAATGAAAAACTCATCCTTACGCTTGACTACCACTGTGTGAAAGTATTCAGCAAGACCTAAAAAACCTCGAATTACTGATTCGTCTTCCTCAAACCTAAAGATTACCGATGCAATAGCAGCCCCACTATTGAAGCTGACTTTATCATAGACTCTTTCGTCAATTAGGGGGATTTTAAGCTCATTTACAATTTCATATACCCTTTTTTCACAGGCTTAACGGAATGTTACGCCTATTATGAAGAGCTCTCTTTTAGGCATATTTATTCACCAATGCAATTTAAATTGATTACAACCTAATTTTATTTTTTTTATTTAGAATTAATTATGTGATTAATTTTTAAAATTACTAATGAAATATGTTTTATAATATTTTTATAATATTATTAGTTTAGGTTTTTTAATAATTAACGTTTTTCTAGACGTAGGTAATATTGGGATTTATAGAGTTGATTAAGAATGGAATAAAAATATAAATACATATTAATATATTTTATATAAATAAAATATAAAGATTATAACTAGTAATTTTAATTTTAATCAATTTAACAATAATATTAGAGGAATTGAGTAGAACGTGGTTTCAAAGGACCAGAAGAAAATTGAACGAGTAATTAACTTTATGAAAAAGGGTTTAAATTCTCTTGCCGATGATTTGGAAGAGACAGTTAAAGGAATTAATGATTTTATTAAATCTTTAGGAAAAGCTCAGAAGGATTTAAAGGAAGTTTCTATTGGTGAAGAAGTTGTTACCGTAAGTACTTCCTCTAAAAAAATTGTTGCACCAACGAGTGGTAATGCTAAAACTGCAGCAGCAAGTACTTTATTTAGTTTATTAAGTACTGGTGGTGGAGCAGCAG
>JBHLKB010000127.1:0-6890 GCA_048887205.1 Candidatus Hodarchaeota archaeon | reverse complement strand
GATAATAATCATCTCGTTCGTATTTTCCTTCAATTATAATAGCAGCAATTCTCATTCTTCCTAACATCTGAGCAAAAGTAGTTCCAGCGTTAGCTTCCTTTATTCCACCAGTTAAGGGTGATTTACCCCCGACTGATATTCGTCCAGATGTGGGTGCGTCTGTTCCAGTTACAATCCCTGGAGCGAACACTAATTTATTATAAGGCCCTAATGGATGGCAGGTGGGAGGAACCTCTTTTGCAACGATAGTGGATGTCATACCACGTCCACCTAATTCTTTGAATTCTTCTGGTAAATCTTCAAATTTAGCTTCAAGTTTAGTCATATTGACTCTTAACATTCTTTTTGACAAATTTTTCACCTCTTTTTTTAGGCGAGTTATAATAGTGTTTTAATTTTATTTAAACCCTTGTTATGTATAGAATGAAATAACGATTCATGTTTAGTCAATGGTATTTAATCATTGAATACTTGATGAAGTTAATAAAATTGAATAGATTTATTTTAAACCTGTTTTTATTTCTTTTTAATACATATGAATGATTCAAATAATCAAAGCAATGAATTTTTATCTTTTAAAATTGTTCAGAGTGAAGAAATAATAAAAATTTCGTTAACAACTGCGAATTTAAGAAAGAAATTTAATGATATATATTTCTCCTTATTAAATGAATTGAAGCTAAAACAAGAAGATACTTACATATCTAATAATGAGGGAAAAATGATAGGGATTACAGATTTAGGCCTACCTTTAGAAGATATTATCAAAAAATTTGGTTTTAAATTAAAATTATATTATGAGAAAATTTTTTGAAATTCCCTTCATTATTTATACCGTTTTCGTACCAGAAATATAACAATTATAGCAGTAGGAACTCCAATAATGAGGGATAAGATTAATGTCATTTCCCATGGAAATACACCAACAACTAAGGGAAATTCACCTATCGCTGAAAGAATATATTCTGAAACTAGATAGAAAATTGGAATTTGACCGTCATAGTCTGAAGCAGTAAATACTATCACCAGATCGTTTTTAGGATCAACAATAATCCATTGATTATGAAGTCCTCGAGCCTCATATGTGCCTAAGTTCAAGTTTTTCCACCATTGATACCCATATCCTGTTCCACTCCAAGGAATAGCTGGAGATGCTCGTGATTGGGAAATCCAAGATTCTGGAACAATCTGTTGCCCATCCCATGTACCATTATGAAGATATAGTAAACCAAATTTTGCCATATCCCGGGGTCTGAGATGTAATTCACTACCCCCGAAATTGAGCCCTTGAGAATCACTCGTCCAAAATACATTACTTATACCTAATGGTGCAAATAAGACTTCATGGGCATATTGGAGTGGTGATTGCCCTGTAGTTTGGCGGATAATTGCGGCTAGAAGGTGAGATGCACCAGTATTATAAAGCCAGACCGTTCCTGGAGCCGCCACCATATTTCTATCCAGCATAAATTTGATACAATCACCACTATAGATCATTTGGATAAGATCATTGCGAATGTCTGTGTATGGGTATGTCCACTCATCCCATTCCATTCCTGCCATCATATTGAGAAGATGTTCTACTGTCATATTCTGTTTCCAAACATCAAGATTGGCGATCGTTCGGTTAGGGAAATATGAAACAACGGTATCATGAACACTCTGTATATAGCCTTCTTGAATTGCAATTCCAGTCAGAGCAGATGTAAAACTCTTAGTCACAGAATGTAGAATGTGAATTGAATTTTCTCCATATATTGCTGGGTTTGGATAATCCTCATAAACAATATAACCCTTCCGAACCACTATTACCGAATCTAGGGGTAAATTTTGGTTTCGGATGTACAGATATAATTCTTGTAGTTTAGTAGAACTCATTCCTTGAATTTCAGGTTGGGAGGTTTCCCAGCCATTAGTCGGCCAATATTGTGGAACTGATGCTTCAACACCAATCATAAAAATGGGGGATAAAAGATCCGATGAGATAAGTAAACTCTGAAATGGAAATAATAGAAAAAATTGAAATGATATTAGTAACATTAAAAACTTCTTTACTTTACCAAATGCGTTTGAATCAGCAAAAATATACTTATGTTTTTTCATATTTACTTCTATTACAAATCGATTCTTTATTTTAAATATGTTAATGTATATGAATTCATTTGATATATAAAAATCTAGGTTAATTCAAGAATTACTATTCGCTCTTTGTTGACATGAGTTCTGTAAAATTCAAGCACAGAATTCTCTTATTTTATAACAGGGATAATAAGATGACTTGGAAATTCCTGTGTGTGGTAAATCTTCTGTTCAACAACAATATAGTCACCTGGTTGACCTTCTCCTCCTAAATTTGAGTTAATATCAAATCTTGGAAAATTACTTGAGGAAATTTCAATTCGTATTTGATGACTCTTCCTAAAGTAATTCGAAATATTTCCTAAATCTATCTCATATTTATACACTTTTCCCGATTCGATATGGGATGAAATATCTTCACCATTTCTGAACCGTGCACGAATTCCTGCGTCTAGGATATTGAATGATTTTCCTCGGGGATACACATCAACTAATTTGATCATAAAATCTGTATCTTTTGCTGATGATGAGGCGTATAGGATCATTTTCACTGGACCAGTTATTTCTATTCCTTTCTCTAATGTTTTGGTAGAATAAACTAATACGTCGTTTCTTTTTTCAGCATCTTTTTGATTTTGAGCTCCTTTTAAAATGTTTAAATTTCTCCCCCCTTTTGTGATAACTGGATTCATTGGATCAAAAATATACTTATCTTCTGATTCAATGGTGGGTTCTTCAGAATTTAATATACCATCTCCGTCGATACTATTTGCGTTTCCACCAGAATGGATATATAATTTTTTATATTCAATATTTTTTGGAGGCCAATCCTCCGTGTATCTCCATATATTTTTTCCCATCACCCAATATTTAATAGATGGTCTATTTAAATCAGGAAAGGCATTCTTATCATCCATTAACCAATATCGATTCCAACCGAGATTTAAAAATTCTCTGAAAAACTGGAGCATTCCAGCATTTCGAATTTTACTTTCAGGATGCCCACTTGCTCCATGTGCCCATGAACCTATTACTAATTTTGAATATTTTCCTGCATCCTCAATTGCATTCTCCTTGATTTCAATAAAATCTGCTAATTGTTTTTCAAAAAACATATCTTGCCAACCGGCTAGCATGAAAACGGGTTGAGATATTTTTTTAGAATCCATTTCCAAGAATCCAGACATTTTGTATGAGTCTTTATCCAAACCTCGTGTAATCAAGAAATCATTTAAAAATTTAAAATAAATTTTGAAACTACGCTTAGAAGAATCAAAATTTTTAATATTATAATAAGCTACTAAGAGATCTTGGACTTCTTTTAGGGATTTACCCTTTAACTGAGATAACCTAATTCTACTTTTCTTTTTAATAGGATCATTAAATAAAGCATATTTAGGATTTAAATATCTTTCATACATTAATTTTGTTAGTGTATGTACATTAGGCGCGTCTCGATGTGATGCGATATTGATCATTATTCTATAAATGGAAGTAGTTAAGGCATGAATCTCAAGCCCTCCATTATTTTTCCATAGATTTAATGTTGATGTGATAGCTGGGGTAATGCAAGTCAAATATTCATTATCCCATGAGAGCGCAAGCTGAGTTATGCCAAAATAACTCGCTCCTACCATTCCTATTTTACCATTATACCAATACTGCTTAGAAATCCATTCCAAAGTTTCTAAGCCATCATCTCTTTCTGTAAATAAATAAAAATTGAAGCCGCTTGAATGACCTGTTCCTCGAATATCTTGAATTACCACTGCAAATCCGTAAGCGGCGTAAGCATAACCAATAAAGTTCCAATTATCTTTCCAATACGGTACTCTTACTAATATAGTAGAACATTTGCCTCGATTCCTGAAAATCTTTTTTGGAACATATACATCCGTTGCCAATTTAGTATCATCTTTTAACCTTATCATATATTCAGGATACCTTTTAACTCCATTTTTAGGAAAACCAAGACCCAAAAGTTTTCCTAAAATTTTAACAATGGGTAGCGCACCATTTCTCATTATATAAAAAACAATTCTTCTAATTAATTTCGGAAATCTGGGTTTAACTACTACTTTTAAATAGGATAAAGTGGTAACATTACTCTTTTTCATTAACTTGAAAAAATAATAATAATATAAAAAGTTTCAAAATTGAAAAATAGCAGGCTCGGAGGGATTCGAACCCTCGATCTTCAGCTTAGGAGGCTGCCGCCCTATCCAAACTAGGCCACGAGCCTTATAAACTACATGATATTGAGGAGAAAGTTTAATGATTTTCTTTTGAAAACATATCTTTTTAGATTTATTGAAAAATTAATTGACTCTAAATATTATATTATATAAGACAATATTAAATATAAAACTTGAATACAAATAATCCTTGGGTGAACTTCCTCTCAATTATCTAATCCAATAACAGAATTATATGAGAATTAAAAAAAATGGCAAAGAAGACCAGACAGAAATTAATTAACGATGGTATTAGAAAAGAACGTGGTATTTGCCATCAATTCAAAACTCATAAAAAATTTAGCAAAAGACAAGGACGCCTTCGATCAATTTGCGAGGAATGTCGTAAGGATTTATATTTAATAAAAAATCTTAAGAAAAAACTTAATTTGAACTTTGTGTTCAAATTGTCATTCAATATTGCACTCAAAGCATTTCATTAGCAATATTAACGATATATTTGGAGATAAATACAAACCCTTAGTTAACCATGTAAATTTTGAGTATGAGAGAATCATCTCTAACATTCAAAACTATGATATTGAAAAATATCTTAATAGCTCTTTAATTAAAGAAATAATACAATAAAAAAGTTAAATGAAAGGTTTGGTTAACAATTTATTATATTATAAATTGAGAGTGCTTCTATAATACGCTACACCGCAAATAGGACAAAAATATTTACCCTCAATGACTATTGCTTTATCAATAGGTATCTCTTCTTGGCAGTTCATAACGCAACAGGTGACTGTTTGTTTATCCTCATGTTCTTCTTTAGACAATTTTATCATTGACTTTTATATGAGTTTTTATCTGTAGGACTATAAAAATAATCCAAAGGTTTTAATTAGTAGGTATTTAATTGTAATTATAAATATTTTTTTATGAATAATTGTTTTTTTTGAGTTTTATTAATAATGTCACGTGAAAGTTATTCAAGGTCAAATCGTCCTATAGACTATTTAAAATCATCTGTTAATAAGATAATCCTTATTAAGGTTAAACGAAACCGATTATTTAGAGGGCGACTTGGTGGATTTGATGAGCATTTAAATTTATATCTTGAAGAGACCAGTCAGATATTTGAGTATCAAGATGATGAGGGTAACATTAGGGAAGAGCACGAGAATCTAGGTTCCATTGTTGTTCGTGGAGATAATGTTATATTTGTAAACCTTGCACATTTAGAGGGTATCTAAAACAAAGATACACATTTTTTATAATATTTTGCTATATAATTTTGCTTCTAATTATATATTTAGGATAGAGCCTTAATAATATTTTTAAAAGAAAGATTAACAAAAAGTATAAAATTTAGGATTATATGTAATAATTAGCTTCAATATTTGAGTGTATATTTAAAATTGAATTCAACAGAAGTAGAAAAAATATCAAATATAAGGTTAATCAGTCCAAATTTGGGACGTCCATCGATTTTACAAATAGATCGTAAATTAAAAAAGAAAAATTTTCAAACTCATTTACTTTTTATTAGTGATATAACTGATCCAGAGATTCTTCTTAGATCTATTAAAAATCAAATCTCTTTAGTTCCATTATTTGATTATAAATGGTCATATAAATTAATTTTTGTTAAAAAGCCTAAAGGATTGTTCTCAAAATGGCGGGAAAAAAGATCTAGAGAAAAAGGAAAAAAATTCTTAAAAGAAAAATTAAAAACTACTACAGAAGTTGATCTCAATTTAGAAACTCTCAAAAAATTAAAATCACGGCTCCATAGAGGAGAACCTATTTTTCCTAAAGTTATGAATGTTGAGGTAACTCCTATTATTCCTATTCACAATATCTCATATATAAAAGATTTGAATCCTGAAGAATTATTAATAAAAACTCAAGTATTTGGTGAATTGAGTAAATTTTATAGAACAAATATTAAATTCACTCTAAGTAAAGAAGTCCTTAAATTTTTGAAGGAACGAAATTTTGTTATGTTCGATATCTATTCACCCAATAGTAGTATAAATTATCACTCGCTCGTGGTTTCCAAACAGAAATGGAAGGATTTCACCTTTGTTCATGCAACGGATTTGCATTTAGCAGAAAGGAATGATAGAATTTATGAAATTATAAAAAAATGGACACAATCTTCTGTTAAAGAAAGTGTTGAAGACTTTTTCGAGTTGGTTAAAAAAAAATTGAAAATAAAAAAAATGAAAGAAACCCAAGAAAGAGTCTTTTCTGATATTAAAATCCCATTGAGGAAGCGATTGATTAATCCAAACAATCAATTTAGAAAGTTTATAAAATTGATGAATAGGAAAGTCCTTAGAAATGAGCTTGACTTCATTGTATTGACAGGAGATCTTGTTGATTATACAATTTTGAGTAGATTATCAAAGAAGCTACGTAATTTAAATGAGTTTAGATATAAAGATAGTAATTGGCAGATTTTTAAAAATACCCTATTAAACATACCATTAAATCAAAAATATAAAGGAGTTATAAGGGGTGAAGAATTAAATTGTCCAATATTCACTAATTTAGGAAATCATGATTATCGTCCTTTCCATTATGACTTAACATGGGGAGAGATGTATAAAAAGATTGGATTAAACG
>JBHLKB010000126.1:3585-6899 GCA_048887205.1 Candidatus Hodarchaeota archaeon | reverse complement strand
GTGTAGGCAGGAGTCATGATATATGCGTTTTAAATATTATACTGGTTTTTTTCTCTTATTTTATTTAAAATTTTTTACAATTTTGAAGAGATTGTGTTTTTTTATTAGGATATCTAATTTAAATTTTTATCTTAAAAATATTATATGACCAAGAGTTTATAAATTAAATCATTAGATCTAATTCGATATTTATTTGTATCAATTATGTTTTAAAGAAAAAATAAATTAAGCTACATATTATAGCTAGCTCAAAAATGCCGAGTAAAAAGAAAGAACAAACTGTAGGAAGACCTGAACCAGAATTTAAAATTAATGGTATAATAATTATTTGGATAGTTCTAGGTTTTGTCATATCATGGGGAAATATGTTAATTATTTTAAATTCTATGGAGATATGGTCATATTTAACCATAATTTTTACAACAATAATACCTACAATAGTTATTGGTTTAAAGGATCGATACTGGGGGTATGGTTATTTATTTGGATTTGCTATTGCTGGAATTCCTTTCTCTTTTTTTGATCGTCCCTATGGAGATTTATTTATTGGATGGTATACTTTTGCAACTTCATTATTTATTTTCATTATTTTATGGCTAATTTTTTGGAAAGCTTGGAGAGCGCTCTCATCAATTAAACAGGTGGAAGCATAAAAAAATTGAATATAAAAATTTAAAATTCTATTATATTAGTATCAATTTTTTACATTTTACACATAGCTTACCATCGAGTTTTGCTCTTTTAGCACATTCTAAGCAATAATTTGTCTTGCAAGCAGGGCAAATGTAAGTTTCTCCTTGAATATCACCTTTATGAAAAAGGCAGAAATTCTTTTTAATTTTAATAGATGGGGGGAATACTGGTGGAGGAGGAACTTCTTTATCACTCATTAAATCACAATAAAAGCCATTTTATAAAATAGAGTTAAATAATGTTAATTTTGTAATAAAAAACAAGAAATTGTTTTCAAGATTTTAATGTATTTATGTTAATGTTGAAACATCTTCAATCAGAACATTAAGAACATTTGCTACAGACATAAATTTATCCTTGATAGTATCAGTAGTTAATTCACCAGCATCTATCATATCTCCGATAAGATATGTCTCGTAAAAACATTTTTCCATTTCATAGCATAATCCCGTAGTATGTAAGATTTCTTTACTTAAATCCAATTCATTCAATACATTAGATATTCCTTTAACGAGATCTGGGGAAAATTCTTTGAGTTTTACGAGAATTTTTTTAATATTTTTATTTTTTGTAGGAAAGCAGCTTATTTTAACAACATCTTCGCGGGAAATGAAAATTAATAAATAAAAAGGCGAATTTAATATTTCTTCTTTAATTTCTGATGGAAAAATAGGATTATTGTTAAGTTCATTATTATTTATAATAAGACCTATCGAAATTTTATTTTTTTGAGAACTATTGTCTGTTTCCATAATCATCAAAAACCTAAAGGTATTTAAAAGTTATATTTGCGTAAGGATATATAAAGTTTGTTTATTTTTATTTTTTTACGTGTTTTAATTAGGTTGATTTAGGATAAATATAGTATTCATTAAATTTATCTCTCTCTAAGACCATAACTATTTTCTGCTTTTACACTTCTGGTAATACTAAGATATTATTTGTATTTTATATTTAATTACTTTTTTCAATACTTAACATCAACATCAATAAAAAAATAATCTTTGTTTCAATAATGGAATTCCAAAATAACTTTAATAAAGGTGGTACTAAATTTGGATTTACGCTTGAAAAGTTTAAATCCAAGGAGTGTAGGTTTCATGCTATATATATCATTGATTATGAAACCGGTGCTTTATTTGTAAGCAATAAATATTCAGATGACTTGAGTTTTTTAAGAGATGATTTAATCTGTAGTTTTTTAAACGCTATTAATTTATTTATTAATGAAATTAATATGGGAGTTAAAGAAGAGCTTCAAGAAATTAATTTTAGGGGTACAAGAATCTTATATGAGAGGGAAGGTAGGCTTTTAGCTATCGCAATTACAAAAAAAACAAATTTACAAATGGAAAGAGGGATATTGCGTGAAATTGTAGAAGATTTCTATATAAGATTTAAGAATTTCATTAATAATTTCAATGGGGCAGTAGATCCATCAGTTCATAATTATAAAAAAAGATTAGAAAAAATGAATTTAAACTCATTATTCAAATTTAATATTCATATCTAAACAATTAGGGAGTTTTATCTTCATTTTCATCCTTTTTAATTTTTTCAACTTCTGATTCGAATTTGTTAACAATACTTTTTGCATCAGTTTTTATATCAATACGTTTTTCATCAATTTCGCGTTGTTCTTGAATTTTTTCTAATTTTTTTTCTATTGTACTGATGATTTTCTCACCTACAGCATCTAAATCTGGATGTAGTTTAGTACGCTGCTCATCTGATTCCTTTAATTTTTCAATTCGAAAGGCTTTCTCTTCTATTGATTTTTCAATTTGTTCTGCAGTACTTCCAATATTAGGGCGGATCTCTTTACGTTGTTCATCTAGTTCTCTGCGTTTTTCTATCATAAATGCTTTCTCTCCAATTGATTTGCTAATAGCTTCAGCTGATTTTTCTAAATCTGGATGAATATCTTTATATTTATCTTTTTCACGATTAATTAAAAATGCTTTCTCAGAAATGGAACCCTCTATAGCTTGTACCACTTTATCCTTGTCAGGATGTAAACTAACACGCTGCTCATCTAACTCTCTTTGCTTTTCCATTCTAAATGCTTTCTCAGAAACAATACCCTCTATAGCTTGTGAAGCTTTGTCCATATCAGGTCGTAACCTTATACGCTGCTCATCTGACTCTCTTTGCTTTTCCATTCTAAATGCTTTCTCAGAAACAGTACCCTCTATAGCTTGTGAAGCTTTGTCCATATCAGGTCGTAACCTTATACGCTGCTCATCTAACTCTCTTTGCTTTTCCATTCTAAATGCTTTCTCAGAAACCGCACCTTCTATTGCTTGGACCACTTTATCCTTGTCAGGATGTAACCTTATACGCTGCTCATCTAACTCTCTTTGCTTTTCCATTCTAAATGCTTTCTCAGAAACCGTACCTTCTATTGCTTGGACCACTTTATCCTTGTCAGGATGTAACCTTAATCGCTGCTCATCTGACTCTCTTTGCTTTTCCATTCTAAATGCTTTCTCAGAAACAATACCCTCTATAGCTTGTGAGGCTTTGTCCATATCAGGTCTTAAACTTATACGCTGCTCATCTAACTCTCTTTGCTTTTCCATTCTAAATGCTTTCTCAGAAACCGTACCTTCTATTGCTTG
>JBHLKB010000126.1:0-3485 GCA_048887205.1 Candidatus Hodarchaeota archaeon | reverse complement strand
GACCACTTTATCCTTGTCGGGATTTAATTCTTTTAATTGAGCAGTAGTTTCTTTTTTCCGATCAATTCTAAATGCTTTCGCATCAATCAAATCTGAAATTTGTTCTTTTCCATCTTGAAATGACTTTTTTCGTTTTTCTTCAGTGTTTTTTAAATATGCTTCTCTCTCTTCTTTCTCTTTCTTATAAAGTTCGCCAACAAGTTTCTTTTGTTTTTCTATTTCTTCGCTAGATAATTGTTTTTCATTTTCACCCAATATTCTCACCTTCAATTAATTTTTGAAATTTTTTTTGAATATAATATCAAATTTCGTATTTAATTATTTTTATATTTAAACTATTTAAAAATTTTAATTAAAGAAGTATCTATAGTGTTTGACACTTAAATCCACAATAATTAATTTGTTAAATATCTTTAAAAAAATTTATTTATTTTTAAGAAAAAAAGCTAAGAAAATTCATTTTAGAATACAATTGCAATTAATGCGTTAGTTCCATGTTTTTGAGCTTCTTGAAGAATTTTCATAGATTCTTCATGTGATAAAGGAGGTAAATCAAATGCACTCATGCCAGCTAATTTAAGTTCAGCTTTAACTGTTTCTGCCAAATTATTACAATCTCCTGAAAAAAAAACATTTCTCCTCCCAAATTCTTTTCTGAGATCTTTTCCAACTTCATTTATAGCACAATAACCTGCTACCAATCCTTTAGTATATCCTTCCGATTTCAATTGTTCGATTAGATCATCATCATGTCCTTTTCCCATTATTATAAACCATCCCCCTTTGAATTTTTCTGAATAATCATAAGCTATACTTTGTAAAAAGATTAATGGGTTATCTTGGCACCCCTCTCTGCATAATAAATCTTTACCTTTTATAATTTTTATATCTTCAGGAAATTTTTGAAGTAAATTCCACTCATATATTTCTTTATATTCTTCCAAATCCTTTCCAACAACTTTAATTTTACTCAAATCCCCTTCTCCTAATCTTCGTTCAAATGCTAATTTTAAATGTGGAATTTTATCAATTGTTAAGCCAAAAATTCTTGCTCCTACAACATCGACAGCTAAAGGATCAGTCCCTCCAATAAGGATGTTGAATGGAATTACCAATTTATCTTCCCAAGCTGTAGGAGGATAATGCCCATGAATAGTTCCCTCAGTACCATCTATAATAGTTATATCTGGTTTCAATATTTCGAACAAATCAATAAGTTTTGAATGCAGGTTATAATTATGATCTTTTCCACGATCTGCATGATGAGGAAAACCCCACTGATTTTTTATACCTAATGTAACTCCTGCCATAGAATGAGTTTTAAGTTTTGGGATATTAATATATGTTATTGAATCTCTATTTTCTATAATTTTTACTACCGTCTGTGGTAATCTGAAAGTCATTAAACTATATCCTTTAGGATCATCTTTTACTGAAGGTTTACCTCTAAACTCAAATGTTTCTGTATCTTCTTCATCTAAGTATATAATATTTGCTCAAGTTTTCTCACACACATCTTTAAAACCATTGACAGTAAAAACAAGCCTTGTAAAATTCCCTTGTGTGGAATTTTCCATAACATAAATTTTCGCACCAATTGACTTAAGATATTTTATTACAGACTCTAGGACTATTGGGGATGTATATGAATGTTTCTTGAAATCAATCCCATTTACTTTAATATAAACTTCATTCGAACTTTTGAGTATTGGATTTTCTGATGTGTTTAAGTATGAAAAAATTCTTTTTACTGCTTGATCTATTGATTTTGAAGTATCTGTAATAAAAACTTCTGCCATATAATATCACCCATTTTAATTAATTATAATAAGTAGAAAAATATTATTAAATCTGCTCTTAACCTTAATAGTATATAATAAAAAGATTTTTAAGTCATGAGATATATCAAGATATGATATATCCTAAGAAATAAGGGAAAAATGATGACAGAAAAAATTGTTGAGAAATTTGAAAATGCTATGAAATCTGGATTTATAAGTTCCCTTATCTTAATTGTTCTCGAGAAAAATCCTTCTTACGGTTATAAGATAGGTAAAGAAATTGAAAAACGTACAATAGGGATATGGGATCCACCATCATCGACTTTATATACAGTGCTAAAAGATATGACAAAAAAGCAATTAATTACATATAAGGAGCAACAAGTAGAAGGGAGAAATAGAAAAATTTATGAAATTACCCCCAAAGGTAAAACAACATTGAAGTTAATGCTTGAGAAGCATAAGATTATTGAAGAATCATTTGAAACATTAAAAACAGCATTGTTAGGTGATGAAAAAGGAGCATTACCAAAGGGTTTTCATAAAATTGGTCCATTAAAACTTATGTTAACTAGATTAGATAAAAAACCAGAAAAAGAACAAGTAGAATTTCTTGAACTTCAAAAATTGAGAGTCCATCAAGATATGAAGAAATTACAGGAACAATCTATAAGGATTGAGGAAAATATAGAGAAATTAAAAGAAAAATTGAAAGGTAAATAAGAAATGAATCAAAATTTAATTGAAGTAAAAAATCTCACTAAAATTTATGAAGATGGAGATGTGCTAGCTGTAGATGATATAAGCTTCAATATTAAAAAAGGCGAAATTTTTGCTTTATTAGGTCCTAATGGTGCTGGTAAAACTACTACTATAAGTATACTCGCGACATTATTGTCTTCTACAAAGGGAGAAGCATTTGTCAATAATTACGATGTCGGTAGAGATCCTGAAAAAGTAAGAAAAAGTATAGGCATTGTTTTTCAAGAACCGTCTTTAGATGGCGAAATGAAAGGATGGGAGAATTTGGAATTACATGCTATCCTTTATGGGATGCCTAAGAAAGAAAGACAAACTAAAATACAAGAAGTACTAAAATTGGTTGATCTTGATGATAGAGCAGATACATATGTTAAGAATTATTCTGGTGGGATGAAAAGACGCTTAGAGATCGCTCGTGGATTAATCCACGAACCAACGGTCCTATTTTTAGATGAACCGACTTTGGGATTAGATCCTCAAACACGACGAAAGATATGGGATAAGATTAAAGAATTAAATAAAGGAAACTCAAAAATAACAATCCTAATCACTACACATTATATGGAGGAAGCGGATGAACTTGCAGATAGAATATGTATTATGGACCATGGCAAAATTATTGCTATGGACACCTCTGAGAATCTTAAAAGGCAATTATCTGGAGACGTTATTGATATTCAATTCGAAAATATGGAGGAGAGATTTAAGATTCCAGGAATTATTAGAGAAATAAAAGAAATTAATGGAGTGAAAAATGTGTCATTTGGAACTGCTGAGGGAGAACAGGAGATGATGCCTAATTTTCAACCTCCTCCAGGGATGCCAAATGTTGATCCAGCAATGATTCAAGCTCGGATACGAGATGTATTATCAGATCCTAAGAAATTAATCATAGCATGGAAACGTATGCCAATGGCTGCTGGAATGTTTCTAAATGCCCCC